>JADJPZ010000004.1:3635000-3935000 GCA_016713025.1 Saprospiraceae bacterium
ATCTATGCATTTCACCGCTACATGTCACATTCCGCTAACCTCAACCCAATTCAAGAAAATCAGTATCAATGGCAGTTCTATCGTTAAGCGACAGGATTTCACCACTGACTTAATTCTCCGCCTACGCACCCTTTAAACCCAGTGATTCCGGATAACGCTTGCACCTCCGTATTACCGCGGCTGCTGGCACGGAGTTAGCCGGTGCTTATTCCGCAGATACCGTCACTCCACCATAAATGATGGGTCTTCGTCTCTGCTAAAAGCAGTTTACAATCCATAGGACCTTCATCCTGCACGCGGGATGGCTGGTTCAGACTTCCGTCCATTGACCAATATTCCTTACTGCTGCCTCCCGTAGGAGTCGGGTCCGTGTCTCAGTACCCGTGTGGGGGGCCACGCTCTCACGCCCCCTATTGATCGTAGCCTTGGTAGGCCGTTACCCTACCAACTAGCTAATCAAACGCACACCCATCTCTAAGCGCCTCAGCTTTAATAATAAATCTCTATATCTATTATCACATCCGGTATTAATCCCAGTTTCCCAGGGCTATCCCAAACTTAAAGGTAGGTCATGTACGCGTTACTCACCCGTGCGCCGCTCTCAAGCCCCGAAGGACTCTACCGCTCGACTTGCATGTATTAGGCCTCCCGCTAGCGTTCATCCTGAGCCAGGATCAAACTCTCCATAGTATGATCTTTAGCGGCTCTATCTCTTCTTAAAGAAATCGCTACTTTTTTCTAATATTTTCTTAAAGTCCGTCTTAATATCTTCTTTTCAAGGGATTCCAAATCCTCCTTACCTATATTCTCTTATTAAGTACTACTATCCAATCGTGTCAATGAACTTTTTCTTTCTATATCTATCACCTCAATCCCTTCGGATCAGGCATCTTTATATACTTACTCTATCTCCCCAAAATCCACATCCCTATTCTCTCTCTTCATCTCTTTGGGGCCGCAAAGATATTACTTATTTCCTCTATCAGCAAAATATTATCCACTTTATTTTTAAATCTTTTTCGAAATATTCAGCAGACCCCTTCAATTCTCTCTCCTCCCACTCTCATTCATCTATCATCATACCCCTTCCTTAACTCATATAATACTCCTTCTAATACTTTCCCCGCTTTTGGGAGCGCAAAGGTAAGGGGAAAAAAGAAATTTCCAAGAAAAAAAGTAAAAAAATAAAATTTAATTTTTACTGCTTGCTAATTTTGTCTATAAAACAAAATATAATTTTGTATATTAATGAATATTAGAGTAAAATCAAAACTATAACATGCCGAAATGATTTTGAAATGCCGATGTTGTCAGTAAATACAATTTTCTTTTGTCACTGACTCTGATCCGTCGCTCTGTAACTACCGCTGCAGGTAGGCCTTTTATCTTATAAAAAAGATTGATATAATATTTGTATGCACAATACACTCCTAATCTGGATGAATTCGGTAGTTGTTTAATGCCACAGAATGCTTCAGAAAATTCTTTTTGAATATCATCTTCAATAGCTTTTTTATCATTTTCAGTAAAATGTTTAAAATTTATGCCCGGAAAATATACCCTTCCTCTTTCTTGATAGTCTGATTTCATATCACGCAGAAAGTTGATTTTCTGAAAAGCTGAACCTAGAGCACAAGCAAATGGCTTTAATTTCTCGTATTCTTCATTATTGTCACCTAAAAAAACTTTTAGACACATCAATCCCACAACTTCTGCCGACCCAAAAATATATTTTTTGTATTCTGATTCATCAAAGTAGGTGGTTTTATCCAGATCCATCTCCATGCTGTCTAAAAATGCGTGTATCAATTCCGGGTCAATTGAATAAGCATTGACAACTCGCTGAAATGAATGTAATACAGGATTCAAGCTTATTTGGTTATCTATAGCTTTGAAAGTTTCCTTTCGAAATTCGGAAAGTAAACCTGCCTTATCTTTATCATGGAAAGTATCGACTATCTCATCTGCAAACCGCACAAAACCATATATAGCATAAATGGGTTCTCTCAGCTCCTTGGAAAACATTCTGATCCCCAAAGAAAATGACGTGCTGTATCTTTGGGTAATTAATTTGCTGCATTCAAATGATACTTGTGAAAACAAATCCATAGGCTTATGATTTAATTCTTTTTAAAATTTCGCTTGCCACAACCTGACCTGATATAATCGATGGAGGCACTCCGGGACCAGGTGTTGTTAATTGACCAGTATAATAAAAATTTTCGAGCTTTTTATTTTTTAACTTTGGCTTTAGAAATGCTGTTTGACTCAATGTATTTGCCAAGCCATAAGCATTTCCCCTGAAAGCATTATAATCATTTTTGAAGTCTTCAACACAATAGGAACGCTTAAATAATAAGTGCTTTCTGATATCTGTTCCGATGATCAAATTGATTCTGTCACACATTACATTGAAATACTGTTCTCTCAACGTGTCATTATCTTCAATATCCGGTGCAAGCGGCATTAGCAAAAATATATTTTCTTTGTCCGGAGGTGCTACTGAAGGATCTGTGACTGAAGGGGTACACATATAGAAAAGGGGTTCGTCTGGCCATGCGGGTTTTTTATAAATATCATGTGCGTGTTTTTTAAAATCTTTATCAAAAAACAATGTATGATGATGCAATACCGTTATTTTAGTATCCAAACCTAAATAAAATAAAAGCGAACTAGGCGCCATCACCCTATTGTCCCAATACTTTTTAGTGTAATTTTTATCTTTCGCACCTAATAAAATCTGGTCTGTATGGTGATAATCAGCGCCTGAAACAATGTAATCAACCGAAAAAGCCTCCGTATCAGTAATCAGCATTTCAGCTTTATTTCCGCTTGAACCTATAGATGTTATTGCAGCATTTGTCCTAAAGACAACCCCGTATTTTTTACATATTGTAATAAATGCATCTATGACTTCATACATGCCTCCTGATGGATACCAAGTACCCAATTTAAGGTCAGCATAGTTCATAAGGCTGTAAAGAGCCGGAGTGTCTTCTGGTGTTGCCCCAAGAAACAATACCGGAAACTTCAGGATATTGCGCAATTTCTCGTTTTTGAACAATGCATCGATCTGTTTCGAGATAGAAGAAAGCATCTGCAATTTGAAAAGGCTTTGCACAACCCTGATATCAGCAAACTCCATTATAGAATGCCCGGGTTTCCATACAAATTCACTCATACCGACTTTATACTTATATTCGGCATCTTCCAAAAACTTGTCAAGCAGCACGGCGCTACCCGATTCTATGTTTTCGAATACCTGTCTCAATGCTTCATAAGATGCAGGTAATGTTAGTCTGTCGTTCTGTCCAAACACCACTTCATAGGATGGATCCAATCTGATAAGTTTGTAAAAATCAGATGTGGTATGACCAAAATGGTTGTAAAATTGCTCAAATACTTCCGGCATCCAATACCATGAAGGACCCATATCAAATGTAAATCCCGATGCTTCAAATTTCCTTGCTCTTCCTCCAAGTTCAGCGTTTTTTTCAAAAACAGTCACCCTGAGACCTTCTTTGGCCAAACAAGCCGCAGCTGCTAAGCTGGAAAACCCAGACCCTATGATTCCTACACTTTTCAAGCCAAATATTTTTAAGAGAGATGACCAAACACGTGATGTTGAAAAATGTTTTCTATCTATAAAAAAAACCACTTCTGCAAAAGCAGAAGTGGTTTTTTAAATTTTAACTCAAAAGATACTTAATTGATATTCTATCGATAATCAAATAGGTGGTAGCTCATTGTCTGTATCTATTTTATAAATTCCAGGCTTCTACTTATAAATGATGAAAGATGTTCGCCACTGAGCATGTTTTGATTGAGTAAAGCGAGATCATGAAGGTAATTGGCAAAGTCCGCTTTTTTATCATCGCTCTTCATTTTCAATAATTTTTCGGCCACCAGCGGATGATTTGAGTTGATCACCACATTGTGACTATCCGGAAACATATTCATATCCATACCCTGGAGTGCCTGCATTTCTTTCATCCTGCGCATAAACTCAGGTTTGGTAATAGTCACAGGATGGTCTGTTGGCGATAAGGGTTTTAACTCGATATGTCCGCCACCCAGATTTTTTATGGCATTGGTAAATATATCTTTTACCTTATCCTGTTCTGCCTGACTCAACACAGACTCTTTGGTTTCTTCCTTTTGCACCAACTGGTCAGGTGTGTCTGAATCCACTCTTACAAAGGTCACTTCATTGCCTTTGTACTCAATGTGCTGCATGAAATGATTGTCGATTATGGTGTCCATTTCCAGTATATCATATCCGTAATCTTTGGCTGCTTTGATATAACTATGCTGAGCCTTGGTATCGTTTGAATAAAGGTAAATAATCTTGTTGTGTTTATCAGTCTGATTACTTTTGACTTTTTCTTTGTACTCTTCCAGCGTAAAGTATTCATTCTCCAAATTTTTCAAAAGGGCAAATGATATGGCCTTTTCGTTGAATTTTTCATCAGAGATCATACCATACTTAACGAAAGTGCTGGTTTCTTTCCATTTCTCTTCAAATGATTTTCTGTCAGCGTTAAAGAGTGATTGAAGTTTTTCAGCCACTTTCTTTGAAATATATGTATTTATTTTTTTGACATTGGCGTCTGACTGAAGGTATGACCGCGATACATTGAGCGGAATATCAGGTGAATCGATAATGCCATGTAACAGCATAAGAAATTCAGGAACGATTTCTTTCACATCGTCGGTAATAAATACCTGATTGCTGTACAATTGGATTTTATTTTTTTGTACTTCAAAATTATTTGTAAGTTTAGGAAAGTATAAAATCCCTGTCAGATTGAATGGATAATCTATATTCAGATGAATCCAGAATAAAGGCGGCTGGCTGAAAGGATGTAGCTCTCTGTAGAAATTTTTATAATCATCATCCGTCAGATCGGCAGGTTTCTTTTTCCAGATAGGATGTGGATTGTTGACGATATCGTCTACTTCTGATTTAATCTCTTGCTTTGCGTCTCCTTCTCCTTCATAAGTTGTTTCTGTCTTTGTGCCAAACTTGATTTCTACAGGCAGGAACTTACAGTACTTATTGAGCAATTCACGTATTCTGCTATCCTCAAGATATTCCACATTTTCTTCATTGATGTGAAGAATAATTTCTGTGCCTCTTTCTGTTCGGTTATGTGGCTCAATGGTATATTCAGGATTTCCGTCACATTCCCATCTGACAGCCCCGGCATCATCCCGAAAGGACTTAGTGATGACTTCTACCTTATCAGCCACCATAAAAGAAGAATAAAAGCCGAGTCCAAAATGGCCAATAATAGAGGCATCATCCTTGTATTTTTCAAGAAATTCTTCCGCAGAAGAAAAAGCCACCTGATTAAGGTATTTGTTCACCTCATCTTCGGTCATCCCTATACCCTGGTCAAGTATATGGAGTGTTTTGGCTTCTTTATTGACTTGTATTTCGATTTTGGTATCACCCAACTCACCTTTCACTTCTCCTTTTAAGGCCAGTGTTTTGATTTTGGTGGTGGCATCCACTGCATTTGACACCAACTCCCTGAGAAAAATCTCATGATCGGAGTATAGAAATTTTTTAATGATGGGAAAAATATTTTCCGCTTGTACTGATATATTACCTTTTGACATATTTAAATTGATTTTTAATTTTTACGTTACATGTCAAAGTCTGTGCCACTACAGTAAATATGACATTTTGACAGAGTAATACCATTTCAACCTAATGAAAGTTGGCAAAAATTCAGTTTTAGAGGTGTGTATAACTCATTGCACAAATTAGTAAAAGCTCTTCAATACCCTCAATCCCTAAAGGGACGACCCACCCACTCCTTCAAATCAACGCACTGCACTACCATTTAGGCTAGCTTGCCTGTCATGTAGATACAAGCAAATCTCCTCCATATGTCTATTCAAATTAGCACTTGTAAATAAATACATTTATTATTAAGTGCAATTTGTTATGCAAACATTTAAGTGTATATTTCAGAATGGCTTTAGGGCTGCTATCAATCTTTGAGCCAGCTCTTCACCAATTTTATTTTGAGCCTCTTCAGTTGATGCTCCGATATGCGGTGTCAATGATATTCTCGGATGTGAAAGAATATCTCTGCGAGGCGTTGGCTCATTGTCAAAAACGTCCAATCCGGCTGCTGATACGTTTCCGGAATCCAAAGCCTGAAGTAAAGCGTCCTCATCAATGGTACCTCCACGGCTTGCATTGACAATAAACACCCCTTGTTTCATTTTAGTAAATTCTTTTGAGCCCAAAATAGGATCTCCTACAGACGGGATATGGAGTGATATGTAGTCTGAAGTTCCAAGCAAGGTATCCATATCAGTTGTTTTGATATCAGTAAAGAAACCCAAAGTGTCCGGCCCAACTTTAACATTTGCTTCGCTGACGTATGGATCTACCGCTACAATGTTCATACCCAGACCAAGCCCCACTCTTGCCATTTCCTGTCCTATGCGCCCAAAACCAATAATACCCAAAGTCTTGCCTTCCAGCTCTGATCCTTTAGCATATGCTTTTTTGAGATCATTGAATGCTGTGTCACCTGTTGCAGGCATATTTCTGTTGGATTGATATAAAAATCGGGAAAGGCTAAGCATGTGCGCCATGGCCAGCTCGGCAACGGATCTGGATGATGCCGCAGGAGTATTGATTACTGCTATGCCTTTGGATCTGGCATAGTCAACATCTATATTGTCAAGTCCTACCCCACCTCTTCCGATCGCTTTAAGATTAGGGCAGGCATCTATCAATTCCTTGCGGACTTTGGTTGCACTTCTTACACATATTGCGTCATATGCATTGAGTTTTTGGGGCAAATCAGCCTGTTCTATTTTATTTGTATCTACTTCAAAACCAGCTTCATTCAGTAGTTTTTTTCCAATGGGCTCGATACCATCATTTACAAGGATTCTCATGACTTATAGATTTTATTAATAATGAGACAAAGGTAGAATAATTAAAAAAGTTAAAGCATCCCCAGGAGAAGCATTAGATAATTATTAACGTAGGTAAAAATAATAAAAAAATATAATCTATTGAATGTCTGCATAATATAATGGACAAAAATAAATATGTGTAAAATCTGCCGATCTCAGGCAACGAAAAGAGTTGTTTATGAATCTTAAGTATATGAGGCTCAAGGTCTCAGATTGATATTCTTTTCAAAATTCAATTTGAAAAAATTCTTTAGCGAAGTAAAAAAGGCATTCTGAAAGCAGATAGCCTTTTTTATTTTAGGGATAAACAGGTTTATAATATTATATACCATGTCGTTTAGTTAAGGCCATATTTTGAAGTCCTTCCCTTCTAAGGGAAGGATTTAGGATTTGTAAAAACAAGTAAAAATACTTTAACTAAACGACATTGATATTTTATACAACAAAAGTCCATGATCGCTCAGAGGCTTTTATATTGTTTTGATTAGAACTTGATCATTTCACAAAAGCCACATAACTCTTGATTTGTTATGTGGCTTTTTGTTTTTGTTCATTCGTGCTTGTAATTATGGTTCATGGCACAGCAATGGCAACGCACGGACGTAGTTGCAAACTACGCCCAGCAAGGGTGAATGCTTCTAGAATATTTCAATATCTATATAATTTACTTCCATTGATTTTTGATCCAAATAAACTACGCACTTAATTTTTTCTTCATTATTTGATACCAAAAGAACGACCAATTGGTTGTTTTCTTCTAAAATAGAAATTATATCGAAAGAGCATGGATCTTTAAGATGCTCAAAAAAGTACCATTTGGATATTATGATATTGTATTGGTTGTTTAACAAATCTTGCTTTTCTCTATACTCTTTTAATGAAGGAATCTTACTATCGTTTAAATAATATATTTTGGAACAAATTTCATTTTTTAGTCGTTTTTCCTTAAATGGATTGACAATGCAAAACGGAAAATGTATTTTGTCACCTCCCGTAAAAACGATTCCTGTAATAAAGGGAATTGAAAACAAGCAATATGATATAAACGATCTTATAACAAAGATTAAAATTAATATAGCAAAAATACTATTCTTAATGTTTAGATAACTTATTAATTTAGCCATGACAAATAATATGTATAAATTTACTAATTTGTTTTTCTTCCACGATAATAACTATTCATGGGAATAGCTTTGGTCAAACTTCCTGGGTAAAACCACATTGCCTCTGCTGGCGCAAGTTTGCAACTTGTGCCTTTAACACAAATTATTTACATAAGATACATCCAAAAAAAATTTAACTACCTTTACTACAACTGCAAAAGTAAACAAAATAGATTCTAACCTTACATTTAAATTTGTACCTTGATCTTCTATTTTTATTTTAATCTCGTTTTGAACTTAAACAACTTTGCAAAGGTAGAAGGGCACGAGTTACCAACTCGCGCCAGAAGGGCTCGTATGGCTATTGATGGATACATACCAATCTGGAACTCGACAGTAAAATGATACAACGTATTCAGGAAGTGACTAAAATGGACTCTAAAGCAAAGGAGCATGTCTTCGCCATGCTCGACGCTTTTATCAGGCAGACTAAAATGGAAGGTATACTACAGTAATACAAAAGCCACACAACTTTATCTGTTGTATGGCTTCTGTTTTTGCACATTCCTGCTTATATTCATGGCAAAGCCATGGCTTCACTCAGACGTAGGTGCAATCTACGCCGAGCGGGGGAAAAAAATATCCTCCTAAAACTCATCGAGACTTTTGTCTCCAAAAAACGTTTCAAAGATTATCTTCAGAAAAATATAGCTGCGCTGTAAAATTTAATGTTCATGCGATATCATTTTTGGAATTTCTCCAATAGCTTTACTTTTGCAAGAATCTTTCAAGCCTAATGAGTTAAATACTTTGTTTAATTCATTTACACTTCCCGAATCTATCCCTTCAAATAAAAATTTCAAATGCTTTTTGAAAATATTACATTCAATCTCATTATACAACTCTGTAATTAACTCCTTGTTCTTTTTTATATATCTTTGCAAGTTGCTTTGTACATGGCTGGGTCCGTCAGCGTCATACTTAATTGTAGCACTTAATTTTATTAGCTTTATTAAGTTCTCACTTTTGTAACATTCATTTAAACATTTAAAATATAGTTGAATGTCGTCATAAGCTTGTTCTTGTCTCGTTCCATTTGGGTAACCAAACAACTTTTCAAATGAAAATGAGTCTACAGGTATTGACTTGTTTATTATATCACATTCTTTACAAGGGTCAACACCTGAAGAATTTGAACTAATATTCGTTGGCTTTGATATTTCATTTTCAGAAGTCACACTAATAGTCTGCTTTTTCTGTTCTGCACACGATTGAAAGTTTAGTGCAATTATAATCAAAATCAATCTTTTAAATGCTATCACCTGATTTTACTTTTTAATATTTGTATTTATTATAAGAATAATATTACTCTGCTGGCGCAAGTTTGCAACTTGTGCCTTTAACACAAATTATTAACCTAAGATACATCCAAAAAAAATTTAACTACCTTTACTACAACTGCAAAAGTAAACAAAATATATTCCAACCTTATAAAGAATTTTGTCTCTTGAAATCCTAATTTTACTTGTAATCTCGTTTTGAACTTAATCAACAATGTAAAGATAGTAGTGCACGAGTTACTAACTCGCACCAGCAGGGGCATGCCGGAAAGGCAGGGACGATTGGAAAATATCGCCATTCTTTAAATACTTCAAAACCACACACCTTTTAATTTGTTATGTGCCTGTTGCCATTTGCGAATTACAAATTCTTAAAGTATTGGATCGAAGTTACAAACTTCGACCATCTGGTATTGGATCGAAGTTACAAACTTCGACCATCTGGTTTATCAGACTTCCATCACCATAATAATATGCGGAATACCATCCTCCAGATATGGTTGGTTCATATCCTGAAATCCCAGATTTTCGTAAAATCTTTTTAAGTAGGTTTGAGCTCCGATTTTAATAGGTTTGCCCGGATATAGCTTTTTTATCGTTTCTATAGAATAGTTCATAAGGTTTTTACCTTCTCCTGTACCCCTTACAGAAGCACCATTGGCCACTCTGCCGATAGAAATATAGCCTTCATATGAAACACCTTCAGGCAATAACCGTGTACAACATACCACAGCATTCTTTTCGTTTTTGCCCATGACATGATATCCATACAGATCCTTATCGTCAGCGTCAAGATAAGGGCAGTTCTGTTCTACTACAAATACTTCCTGCCTGAGTTTCATAATTTTATAGAGCTCAACCAGAGAGAGGTCATCGAATTTTTTACAACTATACCGGATCATGGTGAAAGGAATTTATTGAAGTCTGGTTATTTTACTTTTTTTGATCTGGAATGAAGCAATGCAGCCGATATGGTTTCGTTCGGTATCACTCAATTCATCAAAGTGAAAACACTCCATGTCTGCCGAGTAAAAGATATGATCGTATGGCATTTTAAATTCAGAAGGATTGACATTTCTCCTGCTGTTGAGCAATCCTGTCTTGTTTCTAAATGTCAAAATATCTCCGGACCAGTACACCTGATTAAATTCTCCGAGCACGATGATTTTTTGAGGTTTGTGGCTCAATTCTTTTTCTAAAACCTCAAACTGTGCTTTTGCTTTCTGTCGGGATGCATTGTCCAATGCCGGAATCATATATGTCGAGATCAGCCTGTATTTTTTGTTATTCTTTTCTATTTCTACATCCAGATTCGGAACGTCGTCATACAATATGTTTTCATTTTTGATCATAGGGTATTTTGATACTATCATTTTGCCGTACAAATCCATCCTTACGTTTTGAAAACTGTATCTAAAAGCAGTATCAAGGATTTCAGGCATCACTTCTGCCCAATCCGGGGTATACTCCTGAAATGAAATAGCATCAACGTGTTTACCTATCAAAGATGTTTGAATTTGTTTAGGGTCAGTAATACTAAGATTGACATGCGCTACTATAAATTTATCACCGTCATTGATTTCCGGATTTTTAAGTTCAGTATTGGAAGCACTCTTTAAGAACAATGCCAGGGTAGCTGCGCAGCCAAAACTGGTATATAAAAGCAAGTTGCTATTAATGATCAAACCAATAATCCCAGAGACAAGTAATATAAAAAGTATATGAACCAAATGGTCCTGCATGGTTTCCGCTATGGTAAATGAAGGTAAAAATACAGAAATAGAAGTCATCACTATAAAAAAACCTGCTACTACTACACTTCCTATACCACCTAATTTTTTCATACTCCCTTAGTAATTTTAAAAATTGTCTGCAGCTACTACTACAGATTTAAACATTTTTACATCCCCATCCGGATGAAAAAGCTTAGACTGGATGATATACATTCCTAATCTGGCAATTTTACCTTCACCTTCTACACCATCCCATTTTATAGAACCTTCGGAACCAAGCAAAAAGTTATTGGCCAGATCAGCAACAGGAAATCCTTCAGCGTCAAATATCCTGATGGTCGCGAGATAGCCGGGTTTATCAGTTTTATAATCCAGCAATATAAAATCATCTACGCCATCGCCATTGGGAGTAAATACTTTTTTATCGGGCAAAATACCTATACTTTCAATAGATGTGTTGTTCTTGTCCAAATAATTTGAGTTTTTATAACCCGGAGTGGCAAATTTTGAAAGTGTGGACGCAGAGTGCCAATTATTGGGGTCGTTGGTGGGGGCTGAATTGCTGATCCGTTCGAGGCTGACTCCTTTGGTTGCATCTATGAGTAAAAAATGCATTTTCTGATTGTAGTCAAAAGAATCAAGAGTGATAAGTGTACCTGAAGGAAGTTGAGCTATAATGCTGATATTTCCAGACTCGATATTCAAAGATGGTATGGCTGCACTAATCAGAGATGCTGAATCAGGTGGAGTATAGGAGGACCTTAAAAACGGAATATTTGCACTGACTGCTACGTATTTTGAAGGTAATAGTACAAAATCTGTCTTTAAAGTCCGACTTTCACTTTTTTGGGCATTGCGCAGAATAATGCTATCCAGTTTTAAAAATTTTGTGGATTTATTGAAAATCTCTACAAAATCTTCTCCACCGGTATATGGGTCAGCAAGCAACTCAGTAATGACAATATCACCTGGTCCGGGTTTTACAGCATAAAAAAAAGTGGATGTCAATACCTTTGTATTATTGCTTCTGTCTTTTACTCCCTGTACATTCAATGTATAAAAAATGCCGCTTACTATCTTTTTTGAGTCAAATCTTAAAGTAACCTGATTGGGTATCGATCTGACAAAAATGATTTGATCCGGATTGTTCAGACCATTACTTGCACTATAGTTGGTGCGTTGAACTGCACTCACTTCATCCAATGGTTCAGAGAAAGTTAGTATTACACTGTTGTCATTAATCACGTCCACTTTACTTAATTCGGGTGCTGTGATATCTTTTTCGATGGTTTTTATCTGGATGTCATCATAAAAAAACTTGTCTGCCCTTGAAGCTGTATATTTGCAGAATACTCCAAAAAACATAGAATCCGGCAAAGCAAAGGCAGGATCAAAAATTTCAAGGTCTTCTTCAAAGATGTTAGCCCCTTCATAGTTTGAATCCATCATCCATCGGCCATTTCTGTATATTTTTATCCTGATTCTGGCATCAGCCGGATCTCCGCTCACAGCGCCCATTCTTCCTGCACCCAACAGACTACTATTGCCGTTGACCAATTTCCACAACTGGATGGCATCGTTATTACCATTTTCACCTATTCTGAGAAAGTACCCGTTGGCTGCTGTTTCGGTAGTTTTATCTATGAAAAGATATATTTTACCAAAATTGTCATTTGATGGTGCAAACTGCAATTTGAAATACAAATCAATCTGGATGCTATCCGGCGGAATCTTATATTTGGTAAAGATAGTTGATTCGCCAGCAGTCACAGCATTTAATTGCAACTGGCCTTCAGCGTTTATTTTGAATTGAGATACGTTTCCTTCCCACTTTACAGAGCCGGGAAATGGTGTTTCAAAATCGAGTTTCAGTTGACTAAAAAGCCCATTATTCAAAAATAATATTACAAAAACAA
The DNA here is from genome assembly GCA_016713025.1 of Saprospiraceae bacterium. NCBI lineage: Bacteria > Pseudomonadati > Bacteroidota > Saprospiria > Saprospirales > Saprospiraceae > Saprospiraceae bacterium. The sequence goes on from JADJPZ010000004.1 coordinate 3,648,041, forward strand.
AAAAATATCTCACATTTAAAAATCCTTTTGTATTCATGGATAGTGTATCTTTGCAATTCTTTTTGAAAAGGGACATATTATATAATACAATGCGAATGCTCATAGTCTTACCAGATGTCATTGCGTTATGAAGTCAACTAAAAAAAGCAAAAATAAGAATAAAGAATATTATTAACGTAATTAATGGGAAATAAGAATTATTTGAAATTATGAAAGTAGCAGTAGTAGGGGTTACAGGCCTTGTTGGCAGAGTGATGAATGAAGTTCTGGAAGAATTTGATTTAAAAATAAACGAATACATCCCGGTTGCATCGGCAAGATCAGTAGGGAAAAAAGTAAAGTACAAAAACAAAGAGTATACTGTAGTGAGTATGGAAGAAGCCGTAAATATGGTACCGGATATTGCCATTTTTTCGGCAGGAGGCAGTACTTCATTGGAGTGGGCACCAAAATTTGCAGAAAAAGGTACAGTTGTGATTGACAATTCAAGTGCATGGAGGATGGATCCATCCAAAAAATTAGTTGTCCCCGAAATCAATGCATCATCTCTGACAAAAGAAGATAAAATCATTGCAAATCCTAACTGTTCGACGATACAGATGGTAGTAGCATTGGCGCCATTGCATAAAAAGTATGGTATCAAGAGGTTGGTAATTTCAACATATCAATCATTTACCGGTACTGGTGCTAAAGCTGTGGCTCAGTATGAATCAGAAAAGGCCGGTAACGCACCTGAAAAATCAGAAATGGCCTACCATTATCAGATTTTTGAGAATGCCATACCGCAGTGCGATGTTTTCCTCGATAATAAATATACCAAAGAAGAAATGAAGCTGGTGCATGAAACCAAAAAGATACTTGGTGATGACAAGATGAGGATAACAGCAACTGCTGTTCGTATACCGGTTAATGGTGGCCATTCTGAGTCCGTAAATGTAGAGCTTAAACATTCGTTTGAACTTGCCGAAGTAGTGGAATTATTAAAAAATTCTGATGGCGTAACCGTACTGGACGATATAGATAGCTTTCAATATCCGATGCCCTTGTTTGCAAAAGACAAAAATGACGTGTTTGTAGGAAGAATCCGTCGTGATGAGTCAGTTGACAACGGATTGAATCTTTGGATTGTGGCAGACAATCTGCGAAAAGGTGCAGCTACAAATGCTGTTCAGATTGCAGAATATCTGGTAGACCATAAATTAGTTTAACCTAAAAATCGATTTTGATTGTTTTACAAAGGTTCAAAATACTGTAGTACATCAAATTAGAATTTTAGGCAATGTATTAGATGAATTTATTTACACGTAGTTTTTTAGATTATTAAATTTACCAATTTTAGTTGTATGAGACGTAAAGTAGTACTTTGGGGTTCAAATGAAAAAGATGAAAAAATCCTTGTTGCATTAGAACTCCTCGAAAAAGAGAATGTAGTTGACATTTACACATTTCCGGAATCAGTAGCCACAGAAGCATTTTACAAAGCAATGTCAGAAAAATGGAAGGATGATGTTGAAATTGAATTTCCTTCAGGCTTTACAAAAGTTGAAAGGAAGTTGTCGGTTTCGGATAGCATCTTACCGGATGAAATAAGAGTGGACAGACCCGACCTCATCACCAGAGCTCAAACAGAATGGCACTTTGTAGTATTATCATCCAAGCTGTACGGCATGTATAAGTCTGAGATTGAAGAGCTGAAAGAAAAAATCGATAACCTGACAGAATACGACAACGTATTGTGGGATGATTTGAGAAGCTTTTGGAATAAAGTCCAGGGTCAGGTATCAGAAAAGAACCTTTTCAGAGAGCATGGTGCCTCACTGAGAGAAAAGGCCAATCATCTCTTTGATAAACTTAAAGAGTATAAAAAATCTGTAGAGGACGAATTTGAAACACAATCAAAAAAACATTTTGATACTTTCAGAGACGAACTTACCAATATTGAAGACAAGATAGAGAAGGGTCTGGGGATCAACCCGCTATTTGAGGATCTGAAAAAGATACAGCTCAAAATAAAGGATATAAGATTTACCAAAGATGACAGAAATGAACTTTGGAAAAAAATTGATGATGCTTTCAAAAAACTCAAAGAAAAAAGAGGGTCTCATTCTGAACAAAATAGCAGTAATAATCTGGCAAGATTGAAGGCTCGATACGAAGGTCTTCTTGGTGCTATTAAAAAAATGCAGAATTCTATAGATTTTGATCAAAGGGATCTCGATTTTCAAGTTAAGAAAGTTGCTGATAGTGATGGTCAGTTGGAATCTCAGCTCAGACAAGCTAAAATCCGGATGATCGAAGAGCGCCTAAAGTCCAAAAATGAAAAAATGGATGATATGCTAAAAACAAAAGCAGAAGTGGAATCCAAACTTGAAAAAGAGAAAAAAAGGTCTGAAAAAGCTGAAAAAATGGAGGAAGCAAAGCAGGTTGTCAAACAAAAAATAGCAGACAATATTTCAGAAAACTCCAAAGAGTTTGAAAAAATCTCTGAAAAGCTTGAGAAAGCAGCGTCAGAAATGCCTAAACAGTCAAAGAAAGAATCCAACTTCATGGACAAAATATCTGAGTCCATGGAGCAATTGGTCGAGGATGTGGTGGATACAGCAAAAGCTATTGCGGAGGTCGCCGGTGAAAAACTTGAAACATTGATGGACGAAGCTGAAAAAGTCGCTGAAAAAGTAGAAGACAAAGTAGAAGATGCCATGGACAAAGCAGAGGATGTCATGGAAGACATAACTGATAAGGTCGAAGAAAAAATCAAAGAGATCAAAGGAGATTCAAAGGAAGATAGTGTTGATGAATTAGATAATGACAAGGATGAGGACAAGGATGCCAATGAGGATAAGAAAGACGAGCCTGCAGCTTAATACTTTGCTAGAGTAAAGAAATGAAAAAGGTATATATCACTGTGGTATATGCCTTTTTTGTTTTTTGGAAAAAAAATAGCGGAGCCAGACATAACATCTTAACTCCGCATAACCCCAAAAAACCAATTGAAAACAATTTACTTTTATGTTCCACTTTTGGAACTTTATTTCAAATTTTTTATTTTCTATTTTAAGACGATTTGATTTTGACATGTCACATATTTTTATCAAAAAAATGCAACTCTTTTACAAATACGTAAATATTTTAAAAACTCTGTTTTTGTGATTTGAAAACACTTACCTTACAGTTTACAAAGGAATAGGAATTATTAATTGAAAAATTAGAATAATTTGAAAGTAAAAACGACATTTTTCTGCACCAATTGTGGCGCTGAATCTCCAAAATGGATCGGAAAATGTCCATCATGTGGGTAATGGAATACCTACACAGAAGAGGTGGTAGAAAAAAAACCTACAACACAAGAAAAAGAAAAAATCTGGAAATCTGCCAAAAGTGAAAAAATCATTCCCAAAAAACTGGACGAAGTCGGTACCCTAAACACAAGCAGGATCAATACCCGGGATAATGAACTCAACAGAGTGCTTGGCGGTGGATTAGTACACGGTTCCATCATTCTGGTAGGCGGCCAACCGGGTATAGGAAAATCTACCTTATTGCTCCAGATGGCACTACAAATTAATATCAGAGTCCTTTATGTATCCGGAGAAGAGAGTGAAGAACAGATCAAAATGCGCGCTGACAGGATAGGCCATCAAAACAAAGAGTGTTTTGTGTATACTGACATCAATGTCCACAACATTCTGAAGGAAGCTGTAAAACTGGAACCAAATGTCATCATCATAGATTCTATACAAACCCTTGTCAGCCCATATATCGACAGTGCTCCCGGCAGCATTTCACAGGTGAAAGAGTGTACAGGCGATCTGCAGAGATTTGCCAAGGAAACTAATATCCCGATATTTATCATAGGCCACATCAATAAGGAAGGCGGAATCGCAGGACCAAAGTTGCTGGAACACATAGTGGACGTAGTGCTGCAGTTTGAAGGAGATCAACACTACGCCTACAGAATACTCAGAACGCTGAAAAACAGGTTTGGAAGCACCGATGAAATAGGGATTTATGCTATGGACGTACATGGGCTCAAAGAAATCTCCAATCCGTCAGAACTGCTGATATCTCCTGATGATGATCAGCTATCAGGATCTGCTATTGCGGCATCTGTAGAGGGGCTCCGGCCTTTACTTATAGAAACCCAGGCACTTGTAAGCCCGTCGATATATGGCACACCTCAAAGGTCAGCCACGGGCTTTGATCTCAGAAGATTATCCATGTTGTTGGCCGTGCTCGAAAAAAGGTGTGGGTTGCCTTTTGGTCAAAATGACGTCTTCCTCAATATTGCCGGTGGCATCAAGGTTACAGATCCATCCATTGATCTTGCGGTCGTAGCGGCCCTTATATCATCGTTACATGACATACACATCAGCAAAAAAGTCTGTTTTGCAGGAGAAGTAGGCCTCTCGGGCGAAATCAGGCCAGTCAGCAGGGTCGAACAAAGGATACAGGAGGCAGCAAGGCTAGGGTTTGAACTGATTTTCATTTCAGGATATAAATCCGAAATCCTTTCGCAGAAAAAATTTAATATCGAAGTAAAAATGTTATCCAGAATAGACGATCTGTTAAGAGATGTCTTTGCCTGATAAACCATGATACTATATGCAAAAGGAGCACATCACCGAGCTGTCATATGAACACCCTATCATATTTTTTGATGGAGTATGTCATCTCTGTGACGGAACTGTCCAAAAGCTGCTCAAATGGGATAAAAAAGAAATTTTCAGATTTGCTTCCATACAATCTGTAACAGAAAAACAACTCTTTGAACCCAGTATGGATAGTGTCATATTATTTTATAATGGACAAATATTTCAAAAAAGCAGCGCAGTCATACAAATTCTCATACTTCTGGGTGGAAAATACCGTTTTTTTGCTCAGTTTTTAAAACTATTTCCTGTGAGTATTATGGATTATGGATATAGTATTATAGCTATGCATCGATACCGTTGGTTTGGAAAATATGATATATGCGTGATACCGGATAAGGGTCATAAAGCAAGATTTATATTTCTCAATTGATTGACCAATCTAACACCCCAATTTACAATAATGATTAACTCACTTTGCTTGTGAACTAAACGGATTAGCCAAGATTATAGGGGATATTTTATCTTTTGATTTTCGGTTTGTGTACTACAGATTTTAGAGTTATCTATACCGACGAGAATTTATTTTTCAAATAATTCTATCGCCATTATACTCAAAATGAATACAATAGTAGATGAATTTTTTGCAAAACAATTTATTTTGAGTATAAATGGTATTCAACAATATGAACCAATAGCAAATATGTTAAGCACTACCCGATTGGACAGAAACTGCATTACACGATAAGGTGGAATCCTCCGGATATAGGAGAGCAAAATGACGCAATATTGTAAGCTTTGGAAATCAAGATTGACGCCTGACTGAATGACAAGCACAACCACTCTTCTACCTGCTCAAAAACATAGACCTGTTTCTGTCCAGCTCTCTGAAGAACGGGTCATAAATATCTTTGATGTAGTATATCATTTCACCAGTGGATTTCATCTCCGGTCCCAGGTTTTTATCCACACCAGGAAACTTATTGAAAGAGAATACTGGCACTTTTATGGCATAACCTGTAAGCTGTTTATCGATGACAAAATCACTTATTTTCTTTGTGCCCAACATGACATGAGTTGCCATTTTCAAGAAGGGTACCTGATATGCTTTAGCGATGAATGGTGTTGTACGCGAAGCTCTTGGATTGGCTTCGATCACATATACTTTATCTTTCCTTATGGCAAATTGGATATTGATAAGGCCTTTGATATTTAAGGCAAAGGCCAGTCTTTTGGCGTATTCTACCATTTGGAATACCACATCAGGACTCAATGAATAAGTGGGCAACACCGCTGAGCTGTCACCTGAGTGAATACCCGCAGGTTCGATATGTTCCATGATACCCATGATATGCACATCTTCCCCATCACATATGGCGTCAATCTCAGCTTCTTTGGCCCTTTCGAGAAACTGATCTATCAATACTTTATTGTCAGGCATGTGCTTGAAGATACTCAATACGTGGTGTTCGAGTTCCTGATCGTTGATGACTATACGCATTCTTTGACCACCAAGTACGTACGAAGGTCTCACCAATACGGGATAAGAGACCCGTTTGGCCACTTCGATGGCTTCGTCCACGTCGTGAGCTACACCATACTCAGGATAAGGAATTTCCAGTTCTTTGAGCATATCAGAAAACCGACCACGATCTTCGGCTATATCCATGTTGTTGAAGTCGGTGCCGATGATGTTGTATCCTTTTTTGATGCAATTTTTCAGCCAATTTGAGTGCTGTCTGTCCTCCCAATTGTACGATCACACCTTCGGGTTGTTCGAGTTCCAGAATTTCTTCAAGATGCTCCCAAAAAACCGGTTCAAAATATAGTTTGTCGGCAATATCAAAATCTGTGGACACCGTCTCAGGATTACAATTGACCATGATGGCTTCATAACCAGCTTCTTTAATAGCAAGTAGCCCGTGCACACAGCAGTAATCAAACTCTATTCCCTGACCTATCCTGTTGGGCCCTGATCCAAGCACAACAATTTTTTTTCTTCTCTGAAGGTATACTTTCGTTTTCGGTATCAAATGTAGAGTAGAAGTAAGGTGTCTTGGCTTCAAATTCAGCGGCACAGGTATCCACCATTTTGTACACGCGTCTTATACCTAGTTTTTTTCGATGTTTGGTGACCTCCTCTTCTTTAATTCTGAGTACCCAGGCAATCTGTGCGTCGGAATACCCTACTTGTTTCAACTCTCTTAGGAAATCGGTTGGAATATCTTCAGCAACGGTATATTTCATCAACTTTTCCTCGTACTTAACAAGTCTTTTGATTTGTTTGATGTACCAGGGGTCTATTTTGGTAAGTTTATGTACTGTTTTTTCCGGAACACCGAGTCTAAGGGCGTCTTTTACCCTGAAGATCCGGTCATCACTTACTTTTTCTAATCTTGCCAGAATATCTTCCGTCTGGATCCATTCTTTCATATCGGCACCCAATCCAGCCCGATTGTTTTCCTGGCTTTGACAGGCTTTCTGCATGGCTTCGAGGAAGTTTCTGCCTATAGCCATCACCTCACCTACCGACTTCATTTGCAGACCGAGAGTAGTATCTGCGCCATAAAATTTCTCAAAATTCCATCTCGGCATTTTCACTATGACATAGTCAAGCGCAGGTTCAAAATATGCAGAAGTGGTCTTGGTAATCTGATTTTTGAGTTCATCGAGTGTATATCCGATAGCAAGCTTTGCAGCAATTTTTGCGATAGGATATCCTGTAGCCTTGCTGGCAAGTGCTGATGATCTGGATACTCTGGGGTTGATTTCTACAGCAATCAATTCTTCATTTTCCGGATTAAGGGCAAACTGTACATTGCAGCCACCAGCAAAATTACCCATTGATCTCATCATCAGGATGGCATCGTCTCTCATTTGTTGAAAAGCAGTATCAGAGAGCGTCATTGCTGGTGCCACTGTAATGCTATCTCCTGTATGGATTCCCATGGGGTCCAGGTTTTCCACTGTACAGATGATGACTACATTATCATTATTATCTCTGAGGAGCTCCAATTCATATTCTTTCCACCCCAACACAGCTTTTTCTACCAATACTTCATGTGTCGGAGATGCTTCCAGACCTCTTCTTAGTGCCTCGTCAAATTCATCTTCTTTCATCACAAATCCTCCGCCTGTACCTCCAAGAGTGTATGATGGCCTTATCACTAACGGGAATCCGATCTGTTGGGCCGCTTCTTTTCCTTCCAGAAATGAGTTAGCAATGGCAGAATCTGCCACCTTCATACCTATACTTATTACGTGTTGTTTGAAAGCTTCCCGATTTTCAGCAAGTTCTATGGCTTCCACATCTACACCTATCATTTTTACTCCAAAACGGTCCCAAACGCCCATATTTTGGGCTTCTATTGCAAGGTTGAGTGCTGTCTGACCGCCCATGGTAGGAAGTACAGCATCAATTTTGTGCAGTTCGAGTATTTTGATGATACTTTCTACAGTCAGAGGCCACATGTAGACATTGTCCGCTGTGACATTGTCAGTCATAATGGTGGCAGGATTGGAATTGATGAGTGTGACTTCTATCCCTTCCTCTCTCAGAGACCTGGAGGCTTGTGTTCCGGAATAGTCAAATTCACATGCTTGTCCGATGATGATGGGTCCGCTTCCTATGATAAGGACGGATTTGATGGAGGTGTCTTTAGGCATTTCCGATTTCTTTTATAATCGGGGCACAAAGGTATTTTAAAAATCATTTTTTTAATAATAAACCAATAAAATAAAAATCAAGTAATCTTGAAAACTTTAATATATTGCTTTTCCTTCCCGTTCTTTGCCATTTTGTAGCATGAATAAGTATGTAAAGTCTATTTTATAGTACATTTTAAGACGTTTTGCAATTGATTTATTTAGATTTTATTACATTTACCAATCGATACACTAAAATTATAAATATGGAATCTAATGAAGATTTTGAAGAGAAAGACATCAAAAATGTAGATGATACATATTCAGGTAACATAAAAGGAAATATCCTCAGCCTTATCAGGACTACTCAAAGAAACTACATAGACCTGACGACCATTGCAGACAACAAAGCGCACATTCTTATCAGCATTAATTCTCTGATGCTGACAATTTTACTCCCCATAATACTTTCTAATTTTCAAATTATTGTTGAAAAGGCACTGTACATACCTGTGGCATTACTTGCTCTTGCATGTTTGTTAACCATTATATTTTCTGCCAAGGTGCTTGTCCCTTTCAGTGATATTAAACATTTTGAGGAGACTCAAGAAAGAAAAGGTAAAAGGAGCCCGTTTTTTTTTTACTAATTATGCTGATCTTTCCCTTGAAGAATACAGATCTCTTTTTCAGGAAACTATTTCAGACAAAGAAACAATCAATCAGGTAATTGTAAGTGATTTGTATTATTTTGGGATCAATCTATCTACAAAGTATAAATTGGTTCACATGGCTTATAAAATATTTAATATCGGTATTATAGTAAGCTTTTTAGTATTTGGTCTCATCTTCTTACTTTAGAGTATGTTTAAAATTTTTCTTAGTTGTAAATCAAGAGATTATGGTTCTGGCGATAAAATAATCAACGCATTTAGTGAACTAAATAGGGCGATTATTTTGAAGCCAGGTTCATAATACATTGATTTTAAAGCAATAAAAATTTAAACATACTCTTAATTTAAGGCAACTATTTAAGAGTATTTTAAACTTTTATCATTTGGATCCAAGTGACAAATTTAAACATACTCTAAAAACTATTCTTTGGTTTTTATATTTTTTATCAGTCTGTCAGGCCTGTCCAATTCTTCATAAAACTTAAGAATATGCTGTTTATTAGCTTCAATTGTAGATGGTTTTAAGTATGAAGCATTATCACATTTTGCCAAAACAGTTTGTTTTAAGCTTTGGTAATATTTGACAGCGAAATCAAATTCTTCCGAAGAGATGACATAAGGCATAAAATGTTTCTCATGAACACTTGTAATCGGTAAGTTTGGAGCTGGAACAGCATAACTTTGGCCAACAAATCCCGAATAATCAAAATCATAAGGCAATGCTATCACTCTTTGGTATTGAGGTAACTTTGCAATAAGGACATTGTGTTTATTGCCGACAGACCAATCTGTGTTGGAAATCATATACTGGAAAAAATACATCAACAAAAAAGGTTCTCTTTCCAAAGATGTCGAATTTAAAACTGACTTGCTTTCCACAACTCTTGCATTTGTCCTTAATGCATAAGCATCTTCGTCTTCCACTACTATTGCTGTAAACTGCTCATCGACTTCTTTTTTATCATTGATGATCTGAACATCCACTAACTTTGCTCGTATCGAATTGGAGTCAATAATTTGATATATTGTGTAGAGAAAGTATTCCTTGAGTAATTTTTCCTGAGCAGATTCTCCGCTTCTGCATGGGAAAACCATTTTCAATTTATCAGCTGATTTTAAGGAATATTTTGAAAGATCTTTTTTTGCAAAATTAAATTTTACAGGTGGAAAATAACAAACTTGCTTGCGCATATTGCCCCGTGCCCTTACTGTAGATACCAAAGAAAATAGTGAAGAGTCTTTGGAGTTGATAAGCTCGAATGTAGATTCCTGTTCTAACTCTTTCAGTTTGATTTTTATCAGGTTTTTAAGATTGGTGGTTATTTTTAGCTTTGGATTTTTATTACCATCAGTCATGGTATACATAAAATCAAATAAGCTTCTTTTTCTTTTTTAGAAGGTTTGTTCAACGCAGACTTTTTACCATTTGCTTTGCCTCTATAAAAGCGGTCATCATTCCATATCAGTACTTCACCTGATTTTCCCGTAATCAAACCACAATCTATTAAAAATATTTTTCCATCAAATCTTGATGTTATTTCAGGCATTATGGTGTGACCTACAATCACGGAATTTACATTATAAAAATGGAGAATTTTCTGAATGGAGTCCTCGTGAAAGGCCAAAGTATCTGCGTACGCCCGATACCAGAGTGGGCCATCATCACCTATTAACAATTCGATCTTTTCGTTTTCCACCAACGGTATAACATCATTTTTCATGATGGAATCTCTGAACAGACTGTTGATCTTCTGTGCAGAAAGATTTGCGTCAACCACTTTTTGAGATAATCCGGCATGAACAATTAACTGATCATTGATAGTTATGATCACATTCTTTTTTCTTAACCAACTACCAAGAACACTCTTGCTGGTAAAAAAATTATGATAAGGTGTTTGTAATACACCAGACGTGTATACATATTTGACATTTAGATACCTAAGATCATTATTTAAAGTCATCCAGTCGTGATTGCCCAACATGATATGTACTTTTCCTCCTGCAGCCAGGGCTTGTTTTTCCAACTTAAATAGAAACCATAAAATCTCCATCACTTTATCTCCACGACTGAAATGATCTCCAGCTACAACAAGATGATGATCTTTGAAAATCCAGTTGCCGACAGAGTCAATAATTTTATGCACCTTTAGTAATGACATCGCTGTATCAAATTGCCCGTGCAAATCACTGATAACTATAAATTTATTGATATTGTCATACTCCCATGTTTCATCATCAATGATATCAAGACTTGTCAAATCTACCTCAGGTAAATTGTCGACTTTGAACGGGAATGCGTTTATTTTATGGACAGATGTATCCCGAGGCAAGCCTTTATCAACCCACTTGATTTTTATGGAATCGCCAGCAATATCTATATAGGGGCCATCATTGTACTTTTTCGGTTGACCGAATATACTAAGTGATATCAATATCCATGTTAACGAAAAAATAATTTTTAAGTAAAAATGTTGATAATTAGCTTGTGCCATTGTAATTGTTGAACTGATTATGTAAGTAAAGATAATGGTATTATTTGAAATGTATATATTTTGAGTCCAAAGGTGTGAATAACTAATTGCACTTTTCCAGTATTCTTCTTAAGAGACGGTAAAAACCAGGATGAATTAATTCAGAACTTACATATTATATAATATTGTGCAATTTTGTGATACACCCAATTGGATTTATGCATTATCTGATCGATAATTGCAAAAATCTTCCTAAGTTTGTTACTTTTATTATAAATTTATGTCAGAAATTGCAATATCAGCATTTAAGTTTAGAGTATGTTTAAATTTTTATTGTCTTAAACTAAAAAAATTTTTAAACATACTCTTATTTTCACACAATAAAATTCTGTATATATATGAAATGGGAAGGACGCAGACAAAGTGAAAATGTCGAAGATCGACGGGGTATGAGCACGACTGGAAAAGTGGTGGCTGGTGGTGGTGCTTTAGGTATCATCTTTTTGATTGTACAACTTTTTCTTGGTGGTGACAATCAACAGATACTGAGCCAATTGGAAAACCAAATGAATCAGGGAAGTACTACTCAATCAACAGAACTCACTCAGGAAGAGAAAGTTGTTGGTCAGTTTGTTTCGACTGTTTTTGCAGATACCGAAGATGTTTGGACTAAGTTATTCAGAGAAAGGGGCATGACATATCGTATGCCCAAGATGGTACTATTTAAAGAGGTGACTCGTTCCGCCTGTGGTGGAGCCAGTGGCAGCACAGGACCTTTCTATTGTCCCGGAGATGAAACGGTGTATATGGATATGTCTTTTTTTAATACTCTCAGACAAAGATTTGGCGCAAAAGGCGGCGATTTTGCCATCGCATATGTTATAGCTCATGAGGTGGGTCACCACGTACAACATCAATTGGGCATCCTTAATGAAACTCAAAACCTACGGCGTAGAATGCGTGAAGCACAAGGCAATCAGGTTCAGGTAGCTACAGAACTTCAGGCAGATTTTTTTGCAGGTGTGTGGGCCAATCAAATTAAAAAATACCTTGAGCCCGGAGATGCTGAAGAAGCGATCAATGCGGCTGCAGCTGTCGGCGATGATAATATCCAGAAAAATACCATGGGATATACGCAGCCCGAAACATATACCCACGGCACATCAAAACAGCGTATGACCTGGTTTGCAAAAGGATACGACACAGGGGACCTAGATCAAGGAGATACTTTTAAGGAAATACTAAATTAGTTAGAGTATGTTTATACTTATAATATTTGGCTACCGGTGGCAAATCTTTTAAACCTGCGAGCATTGCCAACAGGCAGATCAGCGTTATACTTTTTTCATTTGTCAAAGTCATATCTGTCTTTGACTGAACCATTCAGGCATCTTGTCCAAAATTAAATTTTCTCACTTTCGCTCCAACATAAATTTGTGATCAGCCAGTACCGATAAATAATAGGTAAGACTCGCCGTGCCATCCATCGTTGGTTCATTGGTGGAGTAGTCACCGTAGTCATCGTGATACACACATAGATCTGATTGAAAAGGTGCATATTCATCTTCATCAATAAGCGTCAGGCCTATGAGGCTTTTGAATATGTGTGTGTATACAGGACCATCTACCAGTCCTCCGTCAATAGGAAATCGGTTTTTTACAGTAAATGATGAGTGTGGATCTACCGGAGTATCGGTGCCTATGGGAAAACCCACTATCATAGACGTACCCCATGGATTACAACCGAACAACCAATCCCTGAGCGATGCTTCCATTTCGCAATATTTTGTATCACCAGTGAGCTGGTGGTAAAGCCGCATTTGCGTCATGGCAGCTACATTGAGATTGTTGGAGCACCATATAAACGGAACTCCCATTTTAAAACCATTTTTTTCACCCCGCTCATAAATGGCGTCCAGTCCTTTTTTCATATGACTGATAAATCTTGTTTTGATGATAGAATCCCGGGAAGCTGCAGCAATATGATAGTGTCCCAGATTCAAAAATGGATACCACTGATAGTGTCTGGCATGGTTAAAGATCATCCATGGTGTTGCCGGCTCAAGGTCGCCCCAATAAATGGCATCCTTTAAATAGGCATCTTCATTCGTAAGTTCGTAAAGTTGGACAGCGGCGAGTTCCAGATCGTCCACATAGTTATCCTCTTCATAAAAGTAAGGTGCCTTGATAGAGACAGTCTGACTGACACCTAAGTCTGATTTTGCGAATTGATAGGCATCTCCCGCTTTTTTGGATAGTTTTTGGCAAAAATCAGGATAGTAAGTTTTCAAAGTCGAGGCACCCAGTGCAAATGTGGAAGCAAATTTTGCAGCTGAAGAAGAAACTCCGGTGCTTCTGTTTTTATGCTTGCTAAAACTTTGCTGTTTGCCTGTGATAAAGTACACAGGCCTTTGTTTTCCACGACCGTAATCCACTTTGTCATCTGTAGGAAGCCTGAAGCCGGCGTGGTCCCTGTCGTCAGCGATCTGATTGAACATCACTCCATAAGAAGGATTCATTCTATCTAGCCAGTCAAGGCCCCATTTAGCTTCATCGAGTATGTCGGGAATTCCATTTTGCCCTTCCATTCCATTTGCGTCATGTTTATCTGAAAAAGCTTTTGGGTTTTGCTGATACGCAAAAAGCATCTGATATGTGGCATTAGCTGAAGTGGTCACATACTGCAGATAATCAGATGCATCATGCCATCCACCTGTTACATTGATATATGTCGAATCCAGCGAAGGATGCCCTACTATAAACCCATCATGTGTATGGCACGAATCTTTGAGGAAAGGGTTATAACCACATCGCTGCTGCCGCATATATTTAATAACAAAATCTGCCGCCCCATTATAGACATCATCAGAGATCCTGAATTTGGGTGACTTTATGTTTTCTGATTGGAGATAGTATTCGCCGGGCACATTAAACTCTGAAAAATTCAACCTGTAAACTGCTTTAAATGCGGAATATGACCCGCTGGTTGTTATAAGTTTACTTTTATGGACTACTTTTTTTGAAAGTACTTCCACTATTTCAAAGCTTTTTGGTCTTTCCTTGCTCATGGATACAATGACTGCTACTTTGATACTTTTTTCAGTATAACCCAATTGGTTTACTCTGATCCAGGAAGAAGCATCTGAAGTTAAAACTGGTGTTTGTGTTTGTAGGCTTGCCCAGGTCTTATCAAGACTTAAGATTATAAAAATTGAAAAAAATATATATCTTTCCATGGCCGGTTAACTCATACTAAAATTTCCAAATGATAATCTATTACAAAGATATCATTAATTGATGATGTTTAGTATGGAAGCCTTGAGACATAAGAAAATTATACTTTCTTTCAAATCGATCATTTGCGGTTAATACCTCACATCCCAGTAAGGATTTCTACGACCCTGAACACTCAGATTGATGTGCTTCTTTTTGCGTGAGTAAAACTCTGCATATAATATTGATTTGCCTTTTATTTTTTGCGGTATGGGTAGTACCACTGGCTTTTGTGGGGCCATATCGACTTTTGTAGCTACAATATTGACATCATCATCATTAAAGTCCAGGGCAAGTATCATGCCTGGCAACCCTGAAAATCCTTCCGGGCCACTCATCACTGGTATCTTATCAGTAAACCAAGCGTGGATGACGACATTATTGACTGTGTCCTTCGTTTCGGCTTTCATACACACGTATCCTTCGATGTCTTTCAGCTCATTGAGTATCTTCCACTTCATTTTTGGGATTTCATCTTCTATGATATATTTTTTGCCTAGCAGGATCCTGATGTCTTTTGTTTTTTTGCCGATATGATCTCTTATAAATATATCTTCTTCTTCATCCCAGGAATAGCCATAATTTTCGGTCTTTTCTTTGCGAATGTAGGTGCTTCCTTCCTTATTGAATGTCAAAATAAAATCTTCACCTTTATTTTCACTTTCATTTCCCCAGGACAGTTTTATTCTGTCCTTTTCTTCCTGAGAAAGGAAAGGCATTTTGGTCACTATATTTACCCAGTGATATTTTCTATTGAAAGTGATGGTACCCTCCTGTCCTGAAAGCAGGGCATTCGTCAGGAAAAATAATAAACAAAAGTTTATAATCCGTAACATTTGAAGTATTTTTTATTTTGATTAAATAATTTTATTCAATTTCCGTTTACCGGAATCACCAGAATTCATTTCTTGTCACAGTGGATTTCATACCTTTGATATTGTAGGAGAATGACAACATCAGATACCTTGCCAATGACGGTGTCCTGGAATCAAACACCCGCGAAACCGAAGTAGATTGGGAAATCTGTATATTTTTGTTTAATGCATCATACAGTGAAAGGCGCAACTCTCCCTTGTTGCCTTTCAAAAACTGGCGATATACTGACAAATTGATAATAGGAATGTTTTGCTCAATTCCGAATCTTTCATTTTTAAAGATGGAGTGTCTTAATGTAGAGTTCCAAAACCACCCTTTTGCAAAATTGGTGTTGATGTCAAGGCTGTAGTTCTGATTTACAATATTCTGATTTTGAGTGGTATTGATATCATACTCTGTAGCACTGAATGATAGATCGGCCCTTAGGTAGATAGCTGTTTTTTGGGTAGGAGTGAAGTCGATGTTAGCTCCGGGTGCCCACCTTACTGTATTTGTATTGTTAAGGATATTGTTTACAAAGGCAAAGCTTTGTCCACCTGATCTCCCAAGACGCGTTCCCATTTTGATTTTGTTTCTGATGATGGGAAAATTTAAATTAATATTACTCCATATTTGATCGCCGCCAGTGTAATTGACGGGCTTTGATCTCGTAATGAGATTTTGATCCACAGATTGCTGCTGTATGATCTGATCTTCAAAGTAAGTATAAGAGACATTAAAACTTATTCTTATGGCATTGGCTGGCCATGAGTGATTGAACCACACCCCAGTTCTGTGATTGAGTGTGGGTACAAGGTTTGGATTACCTTCAGTAATAAACAGTGGATTGGAAAAATCTACTACCGGAAGTAGGTTTTCTATGCTGGGTTCAGATGCATTGATGCCATAATCGAGATTGAGCCAGGTGTTGCGTGTAAGACTTCCTGAAAATTCGGCATAAGGCAACCATTGATAAAAACTATTGTCCACTTTTCCTTTAAAAAGAGTCGCTTCCGGAGATTGGTAACTACCATCAAGGTCAAAAGTCTGATAAGCCAGACCTCCGGTAAAATTGAACCCCTTGTGAGAAAAAGTCATTGATGTTCCAGTCCTTTGATTCAGTATGGAGTTTTCATAAATACGACTCAGAAGATTATTTTGTATGAGTCTGAGATCTGTCTGATTCTGATCATTGACAGTCCTGAATCCGTTTTCATGGCGTGAACTGAGATTATAGAAAATTTTCCAGAAGAGTTTTTTGCTTAAAGGCTCACTAAAGATGGCATTGGCCTTGATCACGTATTTGTCAAGTTGATCATCATTAAATTGCCTTAGATTTCGTGTACTATCCTGTGCACCGATGTTGCTAAAAAATATATTGTCAGAAAATCTCTTTTGGTCTTCTGTTATGTCTGTTTTAAGGTAAGAACCATTGATTCCAAAAGTTCTGCCTGCTTTTCTGAACTTTTTTCTGAGTAGTAAAGAAGTATTGAGCAATCTTCCCGAAAGGTCTGACGTATTATCATAACTACTGCGGCTGGTGGTCAGTTCGCCATCTCTTTTTAAAGATGTATTACCTGATTGGGCTGTTTCAGTATTTACTACCGCAATGTCAGCGGTGACGATTGCTGTTAGGAAACTGTCTATGTCATACTGATATTTTGTTTCGGCCCTGTGGTTGATGCTGTTCTTATCCTGGTTATCTATACGGGCATTATCAAGAAAAAATCCGGACAGAAAAGATCTGGAGTCAGAAAAAGTGGTACGTTCATTTCCTGTATTTTGAAAAAAATATCTTCCGGCAAATTTGTTTTTTTTATGGTCATAGTTATAGTTGACACCACCCATTATGTTGGTAGGAAAACCACCACTATTGCCGGAAAAAAAAGCTTCGCTTACTTTGTTTTCCAAACCTGAGCTACCTCCACCATAAAAGTAACGGACAAAACCACCACCAAAACCGTAGTCATATTCACCATTGTCATCCCAGGAGTTGGAGCCCATAAAATCCTGATAATCATCCCATGAGAGTCCGTTTCTGCCAGTATTGTTGGCTACACCGACAAACGAAAACTGATTTTTTTTATCAAATTTATTATAATTGCCTTTAAGTTCGCCACGACTGTCAGAACCACCTCCTGCAGTTACTTTTCCGAATCCTCCATTCTTAAATTCTTCTTTGAGCTCGATATTCATAGTTTTTTCCTGTGATGCGGTTGATTTTCCTGTGAGTACCGCTTCTTCATTCTTTTTATCAAATACCTGCACCTTTGAGACACCCTCAGCAGGAAGATTCTTAATTGCAAACTTTGGGTCTTCACTAAAAAATGTTTTACCATCTACAGTAAGTTTGCTTATATCCTTTCCATCGGCTTGCAAAGCACCATCCTGATTCACTTCTATACCAGGTAATCTTTTGAGCAAATCTTCCAATGTGGAACCTTGTGGTACTTTAAACTGGCTGGCATCGTACTCCACGGTATCGCCCCGCAATTTAAGCGGTGCTTTGGCTTCTTTGATGACAATCTCCATCAGCTCCTTTGCTATTTCATACATCATGATAGTGCCCAGATCTATTTTGTTTTTGCCTTCATAGGATACATTGATAGTCAGTGGAAAATATCCCAGATATGATGTCTTTATGATACAGGATTTTTCTGTTATGGATTTGAACTCAAAATGCCCGTTCAGGTCAGTTTGTGTGTATTCAATCAGGATAGAATCTGTGTCCATGAGCATGACAGTAGCGGCCACAAGGGGACCATTGATAGTATCTTTGATAGTGCCTTTCACTTCATACTTCTGAGCCCACGAAATCTGTAAAAAAGACATGGTGATGAGTACAGCAGTAATTATCTTCATCTGGTGGGAATTTAGATTGTTGAATTATTGATTGTAAAGGTATATGTATATTTTTTGTACAAATATGTTGCATATGTTTTTAACATAATTTTAATCTTATCCTGAATTTGTTAAATAATTTTTTGTTGAAATTTTAACTAACGATAGCAATAATATTCTTAAAACTGCTTATCTTTGCGGCCGTTTTAATCATGGCGTGGTAGCTCAGCTGGTTAGAGCGCGCGATTCATAATCGCGAGGTCGGCGGATCATGCCCGCCTCACGCTACAAAAAGAGCCTTCAAAAATGAAGGCTCTTTTCTTTTAGAGTCAGTATTTTTAACATTTACCCCAGCCAGAAAATCATAAAAATAATTCCCCACTAAACTACACTAATTTGATGGTAAAATGAGTTATCTTTGGACAAATATTTACCAATGAAAAACCTCACTTGCCTTACTGTTTTATTATTGCTTTTGGTGGTCTCCTGCAAGTCAAAAAAGTCTTCCGACGACCTTCTCAATGTTGCTAAAGATCAGGAACTGCTTGATCAGTACTTTATGGCAGCTACTGCCGGTATGATATCATCTTCGGATGACCTGAAGTATGTGTTGAAAGAACCTCTGACAGATGCTGTACAGGAAAGTGATCTCCAGGATGTCATATCTTTGTCTCCTGCGGTATCAGGAAAAGTTACATTGTCCAATCATACAGTTCTGACTTTCACACCTGCTGCTCCTCTCAAATCAGGCGAAACATATACCGTCTCCCTGAATTTGAAATCTCTTGACAGCAAAAAATACGAAAACATACAGTATCAGATCAAAACATTTGCTCAGGATATCAAGGTGGACAGAGAAGGATTTGAAATCAATGATGATGGTACTATCTCATTGTTTGCAGGAATCAAAACTGCAGATAAAGTTACTGCTGAACAAATAAAAACCTGCTTCGTCACACCAGAAGTTACAGCAGAGGTCACAGAGAGATCGCCAACAGATTTTCTGGCAGCTTTCAGGTTGCCAAAATCAGCAGGAAGGGAGACAAAAATCCTCTGGAACGGACAATCCATAGGTGCTGAAATCAAAGGTGAAATACCGTTTTTTGACTATGATGCCAAAAGCCTTAGTGTGGTACATACCCACCATCAGGCTGTCGAAAAGACATTCAATATATATTTCTCGCAACGGCTCAATAAACAACAAGACCTTACAGGCTTGCTGAAAGTGAAAGATGACAATGTATCCTACAAAATAAATAATCACATTCTAACCATTTTTTTGAGTGATGTACGAGATGCTGATAAAATAAACATCAGTCTTAACAAAAATATCAAGTCTGTCGAAGGTAAATCGCTATCACAAGATCAAACCTTTGAGATCAGTACTTTTACTGACAAACCCGATGCTCAGTTTGTAAGTGACGGCAATTATTTTCCTTCTGAAGGTGATTTTAAAATTCCTATAAAAACCCGTGCTATCAATGCACTCAGAATCGTTGTGATAGAAATCAAACAGGAAAATGTCTTGCATTATCTGGCATGGCAATCACTCTCCTACTCTGATTACTACAATATCAGAATGTATGGAAAGCCTGTATATGATCAGATAGTACCCCTTAATGATGGTCTCAGAGACAATGAAGGATGGACGGTGCACGGTATCGATCTTACAGCAAAAATCAAAAAAAATCCGGGAAGTATTTATCATATTTCCATGGATTTTGGTCCTGAAAATACCACCATCGGATGTAAAAACAGTCTGACAAAATATAAAGTCAACTCCAAAATTCCAAATAATGAGTTTTTTGAATTAAGAGACAATTACTACGAGGATTCTCATTACTATTATGAAGATTACAACTGGGAGGAAAATGCCGACCCATGTAAGCTGGCTTATTATATGTATCGAGATCCGGTGCAAAGGATGTTTATTTGTTCAGATTATGCTGTGATTGCCAAAAAAGCAGGAAATACCTATCATATCGCACTCAGCAAACTGCTTGACCTGAGCCAGGTTTCAGATGCTGAGGTCACATTGTATAGTCTTCAAGCCGAAAAAATAGCCTCAGCAAAGACCAACAGCAATGGTTTTGTAGATTTTAAAAATATCAAAGGCGAAGCAGCGGTATTGAAGATTGTGAAGGGAACTCAACAGACCTATCTTGCGCTAGACCCCAATCAAAGCAATTCGCTCACGGAGTTTGACATTGCAGGCGAACGGTCAGAGATCGAAACCGAGTTTTTTGCTTATACTGACAGAGACGTATGGCGACCCGGTGACAGTATCTATGTTGACCTGATGATCAACAAAGCTCAAACTACCCTACCCGCCGGAATGCCTGTTGTTATGACTTTTTTTGATACAGAAAACATGGTCGTGGACGAGCAGATTCGCCAGATAAATACAGACAAAAACCTGATTCATAGTTTTACACTACATACTTCTGTGTCCGCAAAAACAGGATTGTACCGATGTGTTTTCCAGATCGGACCCAAAAAAGTCAGAAAAAATATCAGAATTGAGACCATCAAACCCAATACTGCCGAAGTGTTATATACTTTTACCGGCATCTCAGATAATACGATCTATACTGATAAAATTTCAGGATCTATACAAGTAAAATATCTCACAGGGTTTGAAGTGGGCAATGCCAAAGTTACTGCCAATGCCAGAGTCAGAAAGATATCACAGCCATTCGGAGATTACCGCGACTACAATTTTGATGTACTCGATAATGAAATAACTGACAACAATATCTCTATACTGAATACTCAAACCAATGATAATGGTACGGCTACATTTGCCGGAAGTCAGGATATGAAAAATTACAATTGCCCACTCAATGTATCCATAGAAACAGAAACCGCACTCCCTGGTGGCGGCACCAATAAAGAAGGGAAATCCATCAAAGTATATCCTTTCGCCACTTACATTGGTGCGAAAAGAAAAGATGGCACAGGATGGGCAGGCAATCATACTTTTACTGAAAACATAGAAGTATCTTTGGTTAATGTCAATAATCGTGGAAAACTGCACAATCAAAGTAATAACATCTCTTATCAGATTCAGAAGCATGTAGAATCCTGGTGGGTTGACAAATACAGACTGAGATCAGCAGGAAATTTTGTCAATGCCGAATACTGGCAGGACGTGGATGATGGCTCTGTATCTATCACAGGAAAAGGTAAAATCACCTTACCTAAAGGATCACTGGATAAAGGAGCCTACAAGATGACCATCACAGACGAAAGCTCCGGTCACCGCACTCAGACTTATTTTACTGTCTATGATGGAGTAGAGTCTATACCAGGGGCTCAACCCTACATTACTGAATTCGAATCTGACAAAGATGCCTATAAAACAGGAGAAACGATCAAATTAAAAATGCCCGAAATAGAAGATGCCAAAGTGCTGGTAAGTATCGAACGCGGTAACAGAGTGATAGAACAAACCTGGCACACCATAACAAAAGGCAATAATATCATACAGCTGAAATCCAATGATGACTGGTCACCAAATATCTACATACACGCCACCATCATGCAGAAATACAAACAGGAAGCCAATGATCTGCCATTGCGCATGTACGGCATTCGTCACGTAAAAATGGATGCTGCCATCACAGCTCTGAAACCGGTAGCAACGCTACCTGACAAACTTGAATCCAACAAAACCTATAACTTTACAGTATCAGAAAGTGAAGGCAGACCGATGGAATATACCATAGCCCTGGTCGACGAAGGTTTGCTCAATCTGACAGGATTTCAGACGCCAGATCCTTACAAACATTTTAATGGTAAGTTTCCTTTATTAGTAAAAACCTGGGATGTGTATCAATACCTGATCAACTACTTCAAAGGAAAATTTGCCGGCATCATATCTATAGGAGGTGACGATGCTTATCATCCTGATGCCATTGCGGAAATCAACAGATTTAAACCAGTGGCCATTCATATGGGTCCATTTAAGGCAGGTAAAGGTGGAAAAATGAACCACACTATCCATATCCCGAACTATATAGGCAGAGTAAGGCTGATGATAGTAGCATGCAATGATAAGAACTTCGGAAAATTGGACAAAGCCATACCTGTCAAAAATCCATTGATGATACAGACTCAGTTTCCAAGATCACTCAATGTCAGCGATAAACTTTTGTTGCCCGTGACTATCCTCAAGGATGAACCTGGTATTCAATCTGCTACTTTGACAGCAAAAGTTGATCCTACCATGATCAAAGGACTTACTGCCAGTAAAAGTATTGCTTTTGGTGGCAAAAATCAGGTATTGCAGTCTTACAATATTGAAGTGCTCAACAAGACCGGCAAACTCGATGTGGAGATGGGCATAAGTAGTGGCAATAAAAAGATGACCGAAACGACATCCATACCTGTGCATTATCCCAATTCATACGAATCCACTGTCAATAAACAAATTATAGAATCAGGATCCAAAGCAACGATTACGGCCAAACCTAAAGGATATGCCGATGTATTCAGCTCATCAGTGCTTATCAGTGGTCTTAAAGTACCGGATTTTACCCGATATGCAGGAGACCTTGTAGAGTATCCGTATGGTTGTCTCGAGCAGTCCACTTCTGTAGGTTTCAGCCAGCTATACCTCGACAAGATCATAGAACTTGATCCTGCAGAAAACAAAAAAAGAATGGAAAATCTACAGGCTTCGATGCACAAGATATCAAGAATGCAACAATCCAACGGCAAGTTCAACTATTGGGAAGGAAGCTACTATCATGCATGGTCAGACATCTATGCCGGCAATTTCCTGACTGAAATGAAGCGACTTGGATATCTCAATCACAATTCAGATATGCTCAGCAGATGGCTCGATGCACATGTTGCCACGGCCAATAACTGGGCACTGGCGGAAAGCAGTTCTTCATACGTCTATGAATCAGAATCATTGGCTCAGGCATTCAGGATGTTTGTGCTCGCCAAAGGTGGCAAACCGGCAAAATCAGCCATGAACCGATTTGTGACTTCCAATAAATCTGTCAACGCATTGACATGGTGGCTGGTCGCAGGAAGTTTTCAGCTCAGCGGATATGATTCAAAAGCAAAGGAATATGTTTCCAAGGCTGAAAATCTTCAGAAAAATCAGCAAAACTATTCCAGCTACGAATCCTTCGGTGATCCGGGTCGCGACAAGGCCATGATTGTTGAAATTTTGAGTTACATTGATTCTGAAAAGAAAAAGCTGGAATCCTATTACGATCAGATGGTAGAATCTCTCAATGCCATGTCCTGGACCAGTACACAAACAAAAGGTTATGCATTCATCGCTGCATTTAAGTATTTCGGAAAGGCACTGAATATTACAGGCAAAATTGATTACACCGTCTCAGGATTGAATGGTGGTGCCAAAAGTTATAATCATTCGTCATTTGAGCCAAAACTCATAAAAATCGATAAATCAGCTTTTGGCAAGCCTGTCACTATACAAAACAAAGGAAAAGGAAGAATTTATATATATCAGATGTCGAGATTTATTGACAATACACTCATCAAAGAAGGTACATCTTCCAATCTTAATATCACCACCGATTATTACAATGCCACAACAAAACAATCCGGCAACTCAGGTGCAAAGCAAGGAGATGATATCATCATCACTATCAGGGTCAATAATCCTGCTGCCACAGCACTCAATGATCTGGCACTAAATCTCAAAATGCCGGCCGGATGGGAACTTATCAATCCAAGGCTGTATGAAACCGAAATCGCCAAAAATAAAGGTAATTTTACTTACCAGGATTTTAAAGATGATCGGGTATATACTTTTTTTGGACTTAGACCCGGTGGAACAGAAGTCTTTAATTTCAAAGCCAAAGCGGCTTTTTCGGGCGACTTCTTTATGCCGGCAGTGAGTTGCGAGCATATGTACAATGGAGATATTTATGCCAGGATGGGTACGGGAAGGGTGAGTGTAATAAGGTAAACAGAAAAGAATCAACCTGAAATTCAGTTATTGAATGAATTCCTGATTGATTCTTTTCAAAATTTGAAATCTTTCAACTATTTTAACATTACCACTTTCTCATGTAAATCAAGAAATTCTTTTACCAATTCAGATGATTTATTGACTCTTAGTCCCTGATCTATACACCAGAGAGCTTGAGATTTTTGTACCATTTTGTAGTGTGATTCAGCAAGACTGTGCCATACCTCGCTTTTTTCAGGAAATAATACAGTATTGGTTTGAAATACTTTTTGTGCTTCTGTATACATCTTATCTGCCAACAGCACATAACCACATGCGTTGAGCTCACCATAGTAAGATACTGAACCCCGTAGTTGTGATGCAAGATTGTAGCCGCTTACATTTTTGGATGATAGGGTGCCATCATTGAGCCACTCAATGATTTTTGAGTATGCTGCATATTGAGGAGTATATGTTTCGCCGGAAATGATTTTTAGCAAATCGACTTCCATCGAATATTTTGGAAACTCCACTATACGATTGATTTCAGCACCATTCTTTTCAATGATGAATGTTCCTACACGAAATATATTGAGGCCTTTTTCTTCCCGTTGCTTACATTGTTTATAAATGGAGTCTGCTGAAGATACAGCATAAAATGATATTTTTTCAAATGGAAACGATATCTCATTCAATACCTTCATCAATATAGGAAGCTCTCTTTTTGTATCTCCACACCATGTACCAAAAAAGACTTTGATACTGTATTCATCTAATTTTTGCTTTTTCAGCTTCATGATTACCTCTTTATCGGAAGTATATTTTTCAGCATTTTTTTGGTACCAATCAAATTTCATCAAACTGTCCAAAGGGACTTTCCCAAACAGATGACTCTGGCTTTGCAATCTGTAAGAATTGGTAAACAATAAAAATAAAATGATAATTCTGATTGTCATGACATTGTTTTGATTTGTGATAGGATATATTTGAAAGAGAATCAAAGTGCGGCCTTCACTTCGCCTTTGATGGTAAGCGTTACAGGATCACCGGCATTGGATGTGACGGTGATGTGTTTTGTAAAAACTCCTGTTCTCTTAGTGTCATACTTTACTTTGATAGATGCGGACTGACCGGGAGCGATAGCATCGTGAGGATAATCAGGTACCGTGCAGCCACAGCTACCCTTGGCATCAGTAATCAAAAGTGGCGCATCACCGGTATTGGTAAAGTGAAAAATTCTTTCAGGATCGGTATTGTTTGCTACCGTGCCATAGTCGATGGAAGTAGTTTTAAATACCAGTTTTGGTCCCTTACCAATGTTTCCTGATTGACCTGTCATGTTACTTAACGTAAGCAACAACCCAAAAACGATTAAATTTAAAGTTTTCATAATAATAAAAATTAAAGATTAAATAAATAATATACCTGACAGAAAATTGATAGCTAAAATTTATAATCATAATTATTTATTTTACAATACATTATGATATAAATTTTTCACAGAATATTTTCTGTACACAATAAGTTCGGTACAAAAGTATAGGCATATCCGTGCGGTAACTGTTAAACAAATGCTCCACTTCTGTTATTCACATGTTAAGCAGTATCTTAATTATTAATAAACAGTAAAACTTCCTATTTTTGACTTAAAATCAAAACATCATTGAAAGAAAATCACATCAGATTTCTGACAATATTCGGCATAACAGCGATCATTGCCATCTTTGTCATCCAGATATACTGGGTCAAACAGGCATTTAATATCACTGAAAGCCAGTTTGAGCACAACGTGACTGTGGCACTGAGACAGGTTGCTGAAAAAATCGCCATCAAAAACAAAACCAACTTCAGCTTTAAAAATCCGGTCATAAAAATAAACCCCAGACATTATGTAGTCGAAGTGCGGAGTGAAATCGACGCCGCATTGCTGGATCACTACCTGAAGACCACTTTTGATTACTTCAATATCAATCAGGATGTAGAATATGGCATCTACGGATGTGAAACCAATGAAATGGTCTACTGTAATTATATTCAGAAAAATAAGCCGCAAAAAGCAGTCACACTCATTGAACTACCAAAATTTGAAGGCCTGGATTACTACTTTACAGTTACATTTCCGCACTTTGCGATAGTCTCACTCAATAATATGCCGATGTGGATCGTGACCTCCATCGTATTGGTCATAGTGGTATTGTTTATATTGTATGCCCTTTTTATAGTATTTACTCAGAAATCCATCACCAGGGTACAAAAGGATTTTATCAATAATATGACCCACGAATTTAAAACCCCCATCTCAACCATTTCGGTCATTCAGCAGGTGATATCCGATCCGGAAATTGTCAAGAGTCCGCAAAGACTCAATACCTACACAAAAATCATCGGTGACGAAATAGGAAGGCTCAATGAGCAGGTAGAAAAAATACTGAATATCACTCGTCTTGAAAAAAGGCAAATAGATATGCATCTTGAAGAAATCCATGCCAATGATATCATAGAGAAAGTCATTCAAAATCTTTCTCATATCGAATTTGAGAAGGAAGTTACTATAAGTTCTGCACTCAATGCACAAAATGACATCATTCTGGCAGATAAAACCCACTTTACCAATGTCATATGCAATATCATAGAAAACGGGATAAAATACTCTCCGTCGGTAGCAGAGATATCTGTCATTACAAAAAATGAAAGCGACAAGCTGACAATCAGCATTTCTGACAAAGGGGAGGGAATAGACAAGAAGGAATTCAAAAAAATATTTGATAAATTTTACAGAATTCCTAAAGGAGATACTCACAATGTCAAGGGATTTGGACTTGGTCTATTTTATGTAAAGCAAATCGCTCAGGCCCACCAATGGAATATGAAGGTAGAGTCTGAACTTGGCGTTGGGACAACATTTTATATCACAATAGATCAAAAGTAAATTTTTAAAGCTTATGGCAAAAGTGTTTTATGTAGAGGACGACGCTAATCTCAGTTTTGTAGTGAAAGACTGTCTCCAGATTGCCGGGCATGAAGTACATCATTTCAGTAAAGGTGATGAGGCGTTAAAGGCCTTCAATAAGTTTGAGTATGATATATGTATCCTGGATGTCATGCTGCCCAATCTTGATGGTTTTTCGCTTACTAAGGCCATCAGACAAAAAAATCCCCATATTCCTGTCATTTTTATTTCTGCCAGAGTACAGATCCACGACAAACTGGAAGGCCTTCAAACCGGCGGTGACGATTATATATTCAAACCATTCAGTATCGAAGAGTTGCTTTTGAAAGTTAATATTTTCATGAAAAGGAAAGTGGCAACCCCCATAACGACACCTGCGGAAGAAATAAAATTTGACATTGGTTCTTTCCATTTTGACTACAATCATATGGAGTTAAAAACACCAACCGGAATGGTAAGGCTTACTGGAAGAGAGGCGGATCTGCTCATTTTTTTCAATAAAAACAGGAATAAAATCATCAAAAGGAAAGATATTCTGATTGCACTATGGGGTAAAGATGATTATTTTCTGGGTAGAAGTCTGGATGTATTTATTTCCAGGCTGCGCAAATTTTTATCCGGTGATCCATCAGTAAGTATTGAAAATATACCGCGAGTTGGGTTTAAATTCAGGGTGGATTGAAGTTGTATAATGTTATGTTAAGACAGAATATTCTCACTATAGACAAGAATCGGGTAAAATGCTTTACTCGATAATGCGTTGGACTGAGCGCAGCCGAAGAACTACACTGAGCTAAGTCGAAGTGTGAAGGAACTGCGGTAGCCGCCCATCCAATCAAAGGTTTGATTGGTTCCTTTCATTAAGTCGTGATTTCTATCACGATTTTGCTTTTCATCATTCAGTCAGGCTCACAGCAAATACAGATAGATCCGGTCACGACTATTTTTTAAAAAAATGTCTTGATCAGGAAAGAAACATCCACAAAGATCAGCATAACCATGATCGGTACGGCAAAAAAATATTACGTCTACTTTGCTGACTGCAAA
The DNA here is from genome assembly GCA_016713025.1 of Saprospiraceae bacterium. Lineage (NCBI taxonomy): Bacteria > Pseudomonadati > Bacteroidota > Saprospiria > Saprospirales > Saprospiraceae > Saprospiraceae bacterium. The sequence continues at coordinate 3,676,321 of JADJPZ010000004.1, forward strand.
TAAGGCAGGCTAAAATTAAATTTGCCACTTGGAGCCAAATGGTAAAAGTTTTAATATACTCTTAATTGTTTAATTATATTTTTATTTTAGGTTGAATAAAATGTTTATCTTCGCCACAATTATAAAATGATTATTTATCTTTTAGATTAAAGAGTATGTTTAAACTCTGAAGAAGATAATAATTGGCGAATGATATAGATTTTTAAAAATGAAGATAGTTGTAATTAAAGAAATCCGTGAAGGAGAAAAAAGAGTTGCACTCACGCCTGACGGGGTCAAATCACTGACCAAAGCTGGATATGAATGCCACATAGAGTCAGGTGCCGGAGAAGGGTCATTTATCAGTGACGAACAGTACCGCAATGCTGGTGCTCATATTTCGACAAGTAAGGACGAATTATTATCAGGAGGTGACATACTCATTAAGGTCAACCCACCTGTCGCTGACGAAATTGCAAAGATGAAAGAAGGCAGTGTTCTGATTTCCTTCATGTACGCCTTTTCAAATGCTGAGCTGGTACAAACCCTTATGAAAAGAAAAGTATCTGCATTTTCAATGGATGCGGTACCCAGGACCACTAAAGCACAAAGAATGGACGCTCTCAGTTCCCAGGCAAGTCTCGGAGGATACAAGGCCGTCATGATGGGAGCTAATGCACTAGGTAAAATATTTCCACTGATGATGACAGCTGCCGGTACTATTACGCCTTCAAGAGTATTGATATTCGGAGCAGGTGTGGCAGGTTTACAAGCATTGGCAACAGCAAAAAGACTGGGTGCTGTAGTAGAAGTTACTGATATCAGACCAGGAACAAAAGAAGAGGTGGAGTCGCTCGGTGGACGCTTTCTTCAAGTAGAAGGTGACGACAGTGTCAAGGTGGAAGGAGGATATGTCAAAGAAGTCTCTGAAGAATACCTCAGAAAACAAAAAGAGATGATCAATAAACACGTTGCTGATGCGGATCTGGTCATCACCACGGCTGCAGTACAAGGTAAAAAATCGCCAGTATTGGTCACAAAGGAAATGGTAGAAACCATGAAGACGGGCTCGGTCATCGTAGATCTTGCTGCAGAGTCAGGAGGAAACTGTGCACTCACGGAGGCCGGAAAAACGATACATCATCATGGAGTCACCATCATAGGTGAAAGAAACCTTCCGGGTTTGTTGTCACAGAATGCCAGTGAAATGTACTCCCGCAACACCACAGCACTCCTCACTTACCTGGCTACAAAAGACGGTTTTAAGTGGGAGATGGATGAAGAAATTACCAAAGGAAGCCTTATCACCCATCAGGGACAAGTCGTCCACGAAACAACTAAAAATATTCTAAACCTATAATAATGTAAATATGACCGTCGAATACTTAATCATATTGATATACATACTTGTGCTTGCAAGTTATTGCGGGTTTGAGTTGATAGCTAAAGTACCGCCTACATTGCATACTCCGCTCATGTCGGGTTCAAATGCCATATCAGGGGTAACTATAGTTGGAGCCATTTTATGCAGCAATGAATTGGGATATACCACAGTAAGCAAGATACTCGGAATGCTGGCCATCATACTGGCTATGATCAATGTAGTGGGTGGTTATGCCGTGACAGACAGAATGTTAAAGATGTTTAAAAAATAATTATGGATATTATAGTTAAATTAGCGTATCTCCTCGCTTCTATCTTATTTATCATCGGCATCAAGATGCTGAATAAACCCACTACAGCGCGTAAAGGTAATCAACTCTCCGCTCTTGGAATGCTTATTGCCATCATTGCGACAATGTTTCAACTTGATATCCTTACATTGCCGGAAGTACTGATTTGCATTGTCATTGGCTCTGCCATCGGATATTATATTTCGCAAAAGGTGCAAATGACTGAAATGCCTGAAATGGTAGCTGTATTTAATGGGTTTGGAGGGCTTGCTTCTCTATTTGTGGGACTTTCAGATTTTTGGTTAGAGTCTGTTGAAAAAGGGGAGATAGTAGATAATATTACGCTTGTAAGTATCCTGGTCTCTATACTGATAGGAGGTATCACTTTTACAGGATCAATGGTAGCATATGGTAAGCTCAGCGGAAAAGTAAGCGGAAATGCGATCGTGTTTACAGGTCAGCATTTCGTTAATTTATTGCTTCTCGTTGTGGCTTTTGTAGGAGGCGGATTAGTTTTGTGGCAGCAGGATATGATGATTGGTCTTTGGGCTTTGGTAGCCATATCGCTGCTTCTTGGTATTCTTGTAGTCATCCCTATCGGTGGAGCAGATATGCCTGTAGTGATTTCTTTGCTCAACTCATATTCCGGTATGGCTGCTTGTGCTACTGGCTTCGTCTTAAATAATTATATGTTGATTGTTGCCGGAGCATTGGTGGGATCGTCAGGTATCATACTGACAAATATCATGTGCAAAGGTATGAACCGTTCACTGCTCAATGTCGTGATGGGTGGATTTGGACAGACTTCCGGATCGGCTCCTTCGGTAGGTGGAAAATCTGACATGGTAGTAAAAGAAGTTGGTGTAGAAGAAGCAGCCGTCTTGTTTGACAGTGCTTCATCAGTAGTCATTGTACCGGGTTATGGTATGGCGGTAGCTCAGGCGCAGCATATCATCAAAGAGCTTATGGATGTTCTATTAAAAAAGAATATCAATGTACGTTTTGCCATACATCCGGTGGCGGGCAGGATGCCCGGGCACATGAACGTATTACTTGCTGAGTCCAACGTACCTTACGACCGACTTCTCGAGCCGGAAGAAATTGACGACGACCTTGCCAATACGGACATAGTCTATGTGGTTGGGGCTAATGATGTCGTGAATCCTGCAGCAAGACATGATAAAAATTCACCTATTTTTGGTATGCCGATCATCAATGCTGACAAAGCCAAAACTGTCATAGTGAGTAAAAGAAGTATGGCATCCGGGTATGCGGGCATCGAAAACGAGCTATTTGGTTACCCGAATTGTCTCATGCTGTTCGGAGATGCTAAAGCTACTCTGACAAAAGTAGTCAATGAGATTAAGGAAATGTAATTCTGTGGGCCAATTAGTTCGGTAGGTTCCCGATAAGTATGGCCTGCTGAATGCTTACTAAATTATTGATTATCAATTTAACATCATTGTTTGATTTCAAAAGTGGTCAACACTATGCCGTGGTCAGATGGATACAAAATATTTTCACCATTTATAGTAAATATTTCGTTTAAAAAAGTTTTGTAGGTCTCAGATTTGAGTGGCTTTAATATCGGGCTTTTGTAAAATATATAGTCAATACGATGAGCATCACTAGCGCCTTTGGTATGCCAGGTGATGCCAGGATATGTGACAGGATCAGGGTGAATTGTTCTGTACGTATCCACCAAACCGATATCTTCCAGTACTTTAGTGACATACCATGGAACTACCAGGTCGTTGTGTAATGCCCTTGTTTCGATGCCCCAATCCAAATGAGACGGAGTATTAAAATCTCCGCCTATTATCAAAGGAATAGAATCCGCTTCATCGGCATATTGTTTTATATACGGCAATACTTGTTGTATCATTTCATACTTCTTTCCGGATTTTTCCCACTCCAACAGTTCTTGCACTGATTTTCCCATTTTTTCAGGTTCATCTTCCCATGGCAGATAATGACACCAATTGCTAAAAAATCTGATCCTTTTACCGTTTATGATAATCTCTCTTCCACCAAGATAAAAAGGAAAAGGAGTATCGATTCTATTGCCAAAAGGAAATCTGGATAATATAGATAAATTGATCTCCTTTTGGTCTGAAGGAGTACCTTCCGGAGCAATCAAATGAAAATGATAACCTAATGCATCAGCAATGGTTTTGCCCGAACCATAGGTTTCTACCATCAATATGACGTCCGGATTTAATGCCCTGATGATCCGGACAGCGTTATTTTTTCCGTCTTTGATATCATTGGCTCCGTGCAGGATGTTCCACGTCATCACTTTAATGGTGGTGGAAGGTCTCTGTGCCTGACAACCGGAATAAAATACCAGCAAAATAAAAATAAATAAGGCTCTGTACATGGTTTTCTCTTTGCTTGGACAAAGCTACCAATTTTTAAGAAAAGCATTTATTTTCCAAAAAATCGATCATCCAAACATTCAAAACCTGTTTTCCAACTGTCCGCCCTTCAGGATGAACAATGATGAAAACTGATTGCTATGGTATTGAATGAGCCGAATGGTATTTTTATCCTTTTTGAAAGACAAGCCATTATACAGGATAAAAAAGTCTCCAACTCAGTATTTTTTTGCCTTCTTCCTGACTTTATACCCCGACCCGTCTTTTTCTATCTGGAAGCTGGCATTGAGAGGCCGTTTCATCACATCAGGAACTTTCATATCGGCTCAAAACCAAACACATCATTGACATGATTAATATCATGCCTGACAATGATCTACATCATTGCAAATGTGGTCAAAATCCTTAATAATTTGCATGTGATTTAGCCCATATGTAGTAGTAATCACAAGATATAAATGTCACTACCTACCATTCAAAGCTATTGGTGGCACATCTTTCTATACTTTATTGTGATACTTTTTTATTAAAATATAAAACAAAATCACATGAAATCGACATAAAAAATAATAAGGGTTTATTTTACCTGCCCGCCGGTAGGCGGGTACAAACCAGAATGATTATTTTTTATCAAAGATTCCATCTGGCTTTTAAAAAAAATAAAAAATAAACAGATGAAAAAACTCATATTTTTAAATGGTTTAAAAGCGCTTCTACTCTGCAGGCTGTGGTCTATTACCATTCTATTGGGAGTATTATTCGCCAACACTACTATTTCAGCACAAACTCCGGAAGATCTCGAAAAAATGGGCAGAGAGGCTAAACCCTTTCAATTCAAATTAAAATTTAAGATACCTGGTGAAGTTAGCCATGACGATACCAAATATGCAAAAATAACAGCGTTGTTGAATGACTACAAATCGCAGGTACCCGGAGATATTCAATTGCCTTTCAAAGTGCAGGGTCCGGAAGCCGGGCAAAAACCTGTATTGACTCCGGATCAGCAAACAGCCCTTAAAGATCAATCTACGAGATTCTTCAGAGAAATGGCAGCATTAAAATTATCTGTAGAAGATCTTCAAAGTTACAAGGCAGATAAGAAAATCTCCTGGCAAGGTGAGTTTGAAGGAATTGAACGGACCCTGATGGGAGGCCGGACATTGATGGTCATGGATATCTGGAAACAAACTTTGATCGAATACTTCACCAAACACCCCGAATCGGTGGGGGTGGTGTATGGACAGATGGATATTGGTTCCTGGGTAAAAATGGATGTAAAAGGATTGGGCTTTGATGCTGATATAGATTTTAGTACGATCGCAACAGATGATAACGCCAACAAGTTATTGAACGATTATTTTAAGAAGAACCTGGAAAATTCAAGTGGCCTTGGCATGCTTGCTATCGACGTATTACACACTCCTCATGGACTTGCAGGAGCAGAGGTCTTTATAGGTGAATGGGGAAAAGCATTTGCGGAAGTAGATATGCTCCGCCGTGGCAAATGGAAATTATTGGAGATGGAAAGGAATCAGAACGGGCAAATCATTGATATAAAAACGGTAGAAAAAGAAGGCAAACAATTGTTCATGGAAAAAGGAATGGAGCAGGAACTTAAAGCCCAGCAAAAAGACCCTGCCAATTCTTTTGATCCGAAAGAAAAATACCCTGAGCTGCGCATAGATATGGAGCCTATGCTAAGCCTTGAAATGCTCCGCCATGCCATTCATGATATTGAACATGGCCCTTTTCAAGGCGGACAGAAGATCATTAAAATGATCAAATACACAGAGAGAAGCTTTTTCATGATCAAAGAAGCACTTAAAAATGTATCCGTACAAGACCAGATGCTTTATTTCAACCTCACTCTTGAAGAACAAAAGTTGATGACCCTTTGCGAGGAAGTGATCAAAAACAAAGGAGATGCTAAAAGAATTGCCACCCTCCTGGAAGAGTTTACCGGTAAAAAACTGGACAACAATGAACAGGTAAACCTGATCGTGGATGACATTGTACAAAAGTGTAAAAAAGGCATGCTGAAAAACGCTAACCAGGCTTTCGGATACCGGGTAAAAACTATTGCAGCCATCGAAAATGATGATCAGCGCTTTGAGGAAGCAGACAAGTTTCTCAAACAAATGGAAGAGGAATTTAAAAAAGGATATGAAAAAGGTGGCACTGAAATACCAAAATCCATGTTGCGGGCACATACCATCCTGGTTGACCTGCGGGCAGGAAAAATTCCACCTGACTTGATGAATGCAAGACTGGAAGAACTCAATAAGATAATGGAAAATGAGTATAATATCGATAAATCATTTGTAGAAAGATTGATTGGTGACCCTTGGGGACGTTTTAAAAATTATTTAGTTGAAAAGGGATATGGGCCTGAAGCCGTGCAGAAAATTCTAAACAAGTTCAAATCTGCCTTTGCTGAAAATTGGCGGCAATATGCACCTGAGTATGCACAAAAAACTACAATGTCAGCATATGAATTTTCAAGTCATGTAACCAATAAGCTTAATAATTTCAATGAACATCTTGCTAAAACCAAAACCGGGAAAGTTTTATCCGGCGAACTTTTAAACCAGGCGGATAATGCTATCGCATTGTATGATGCATGGTTCAGTGGTAAGGATCTCAAACAATCAGCGTGGAATGTGAGTTGGACTGCCGGCACCATCAGGGCACAGGGCAAATGGCCTTTTATGGCCATTCCATTGGGTATATATAATTCAATAGAATCCGAAAGCCCTGCACCTTTTGCAATGGCTGTTACATTTTACCTGTTCCCTTTTGCCGGACAAGCTTATATGGTTACCAATATCGTTGACAGGCTGGTAGTAAGCCAGGTAACGGATTACAATTTCCGAAATCACCTGGACAGGCTGGCTGTAATGGCTATCACAGATGGGCAAGGTCATGTGGTAAGATTTAAAATACCAAGAGTAGTAGGATCGGCAGATTCACTGGAAACAGAACCTGATATTTCCCCGCAAGAACCCGCAAGAACCGCAGGCATCAAAAAAATTTTTTATGACCCGGCCTTCATGTATTGCCCGGATATAAAATATTTTGAAAGCCTGATTCCCAAGTCAACAGACCACTGGGGTTTGTACAATGGCAAAATAGATAAACTGATCAAACTTTTCGAATTTGATAATGAATTTGCAGGCTATCTGTATGGCATTTCAAAAATGAAGAAAGAGAGACTCGACGGTATCTGGCCTATCGATGATTTTGCCTCTGACCGTAACCGTCTACTCGACAGTCTTGAGTCAAGAATTGAAGCTCATTTATGGTCTGCTGTTTTCACGGCTATCGAATCCACCAAACTCGCAGAGAAAAAAGGAGTCATTCAGGAACTGGAAGCCACCATCATCCGGATTCAGGACTCATTGTCTATGGATATAAGGGAAATGAAAAAATTGACAGTCTCAGCCTTTTATTGAAGATCAGAAAGCAGATTCAAAACGATCCATTATATATACATGCACTAAAAGATAACTTCTCCGCTGGTACAGCTTATGAAAGAGTGGCTATCCCGACTTTCGAACGTTATATCCAGATTTACAGGCAGATACTGGTCATACAATACAAAATATTTGATATATGGTGGATACCATTTGGTGTAGATGGTTTCAAAATGACGAAGGACCCGATGAGGCAGTTGCTGATGGGCGGACTTTACGGTGCTCCAATGCTGACCACGGATCCCGGGAAAGATATGCAGGTTGCCATACAATGCTTCGAAGCTCATAAGAAAAGAGCTTCTGATATACGATATGACCTCGCCACTGCCCTGGGAAGGTCCATAAAAGAATCTGAAAAAGAAGATAAAGAACACCTGAGAATATTAGGTGAATATGGTTTTGGAATAGAACGCCTAACCGATGCAGATAATGAAGGTAGGAGCCCGCTTTTCAAAGACGATGACGGATTAATAGATCAGAGAAGTGGAGAATTAAGTAGAAATTATAGAGAATACCTGGAAAAAATAAAACAAGGACCAGCCATAAATGTCACACTTAAAGTGAATGGTGAAACCGAGACAACAGAGACTAACCCGGTAACGGCTGAGGTGATCATTCTGAATGAAAAACAACAAACCATTCCATTACCACCAGGAACCACCATCGAATGGTACCGGTATGATCTGGCCACTGTAAAAGACATTAAAGTCGGTGACGGAAACAAATATACCCATGATGCCAAAGAACAGGGAACATACACTTATACAGCAAAATTGAGCCGCACTATCAATAATAAAAAAACGGAACTGACAAAAGGAAATTGGAACATTACTGTAAAAGTGTATGATGTGAATGATCCATCAAAAGGTATTAAGCTGAAATTGCCAGCATTGATCAAACAATATGAAATCTTTGATGTATCTGCTGATATTCCGGCGCTGCTGAAAAGCCGTATCAACGATTGCAGCTGGGGTTGGGAAACTATCGGTGACAATAAAAATTGTTCAGGTTCTAAAATACAGGTAAATCATACCTATGAAATCACTGACAATAGTGGTAAAAAATTTCTGCAGGACAGTATTACCATTGGTATTTCATTCAACATTCTTCAACCCGGTAATACAAGGCCATATTCGCAATATGTAAATAAGAAAGTAAAATACCAGCATATGAGCCTGGCGGTGAAAGCCACCGATATCTGGGATGGAGGTTCCGGTACTAACTGGTTCCGGCTGGAGAGAAAACCAATGAATAGTGCACCAAGGGTTCCTGGCTGGTCAAATGATAAAAAAGCGATCAGTACTGCCAGTGCATGGGCTACTGTCGGGTTGAAGGATAAATATCCGAAGGAAACCATCAATAATCCTGAAGAACTTCAGATGTATATGGAAAAAGAAGCACAAGAACAGGCTTCCCTACAACTGGAAGTGAAACCATTCACTGTAGGAGATTTCAAGGGTTATGGATTGTACAGTACTCCAAAATATGGCCGGGGTAGCTGGAGCAATGACGCAGGTAACACACCTGCTGATGCAGGATCAAGTTTTAGTGGTTATGTGATGAAGGGGAAAAAAATATTTGAAGTGTACTGGAGCGCAGGAGCCAAAGGAGCATTTGACAATAGTGACCAAGCATGGATGATGAATATGATAAAACAGCTTTCCGCAGAAGCTGCCAGTATATTAACATCAGCTTCATTCCAACCAGACGGAAGGCTCACAAAATCACCCTATACAGGACCTAAATTAGATGGTAGCGATTATCCAATGGTTACAATTGAACCCAAAATTGATACAATACTTCCAGGCAGCAAAGTATTGGTAAAAGCCGTTATCAAAAATGATAAACCTGATTACGGTCCTTATACCTACTTATGGACTGGCCATGTAGAAGGCAATAGCACTAACAGTTCTGCTCAACTGGTGACGGACAGGCCGGGGAAAAAATCTATTTCAGTAGCTGTGGACGGCACCACTCCTCCCGGAAGTGCAACTATTGAATATGTGGTTGCCCCGTTGAAAGTAAAACTAGTTAAGGTCTCCCCTTCCACGAACAAAATCATTGTGGGTATGCCCGTTGACCTCAGGGCTGATTTCATTAGTGCGGTTCCTGCCGGAAAAAAACTGCAATACCTGTGGCAACCACATCCGGAAGAAAAATTTGAACCTTTTGAGGGAAGAGGCAATTCCACTAAACTCGTCTTCTCCAAACCCGGCCTTAAAAAAATATGGGTCCAGGTGCTTGAAAAAACAACAGCAGAAACAATCACCTTGGGAGAATCTGATCAGTTAGAATTTGATGTAGACAAACCGGCATTTAACATTACATTCACCCCGGCAAAAGCTAAGGTTGGAGAATTGGTTACTGCAAAGATCAACAGCATACCTGACAAACTGGAAGATGTGAGTTATCGGTGGATGCCCGTTCCCGCCAATGCCAATCTTATTAAAGAATCACAGGATGGTTCCGAAATTACTTTCTATGCAAAGGATGCTATGCAGATTGTCCTTGAAGTATTGGCTGTTGTCAAAGGAAGCGGCGAAGAACTGGGTAATACAAAAGCTTACTTCAATGCAGAACGTTATACAGTAAAAACCGAAGGACCAAAAGTACATGGACCGAAACCAATGATCTGGCAACCAGGTGTGGGTCTGGTAGAAGTGGATAAGGAAATTGCCGTCCACCAGATAGTTGAATTTAATACAATTGTTACACCGCAACCGTCCGGAAATCTTACTTATCACTGGCAGGTTACGGAAGGAAATGCTTCCATCAGTAATCCTGCGTCAAGGGATGCAAGAGTCACCGCATTGGAAACAGGAAGTATTCAACTGAAAGTGACTGTTAAGGATAATAATGGACTGGAACTGGGGAATGCAATAGCCGTATTCAGTGCAACGATCAGTAATGAAATGATCACAAACGGGACCAACCAGAAAAAAGCATTTGATGATAAAATGCAACAGGCCCGACAACTGATCAAGGATGGTAAACTGGATGAAGCAATTAAACTCGGAGAAGAACTGAAAGGAATGAATACAAAAGAGGCTGCACCCCTGCTTACCGAACTGGCTGAAGCCTGTAAAAAAGCGGGTAAAGACGCCACTTATGAACGGGACTTTGCCCTTGCTATCAAACGGTATCAACAAGCGCTGCAGATCAATCCCAATGATGCAACTGCAAAAACTCAGCTCGAACAAAATAAAAAATGGCAGAAAGAGTGGGCTGTAATTGAAGCAAAGGGCTATGAACTGGATGAAAATGTAACCCGGAAAAATCTGCCCGGTACCCAGAAGTGTATCAACGATCTGAATAGACTTCAATTAAATATGCCCGGTCAGATGGGTAATAAATGGTCGCAGGAAAAAAGCAGAAAGTTCTCGGACCTGCTTATACGCTGCGATTCAGCTTATAACCTGACCCGGAAGAACTGGACCAATGATTTCATAGCACAGGATTTTGAAAATGCACTGCCCCGACTGGAAGCATTTAAAGCCGAATGGACCGCCATGCCGGAGAGCATGAAAGAAATAGAAAGCTCCATCCTTTTATGCAAAATGCAGATTGCCGAAAAGAAAAAAATTTATGAAGATTTTCTTGTTATTAAGTCAAAATTTGAACAAGGACTGGCCATTGACCCCAAACAAAATGCTACTACGATCGAATATACTGCAAACAGTCGCTTCAATAATAAAGATCCCAGGCAAAAAGATATGATTGAATTCGCCAGGGGAATGGATAAACGGATGAAGGAGATGGCCGCAAACAGGGACAGGGCTGCCCAATTGAAAAAAGAAGGACAACAGGCCGAAACTGCGGGACAAAAAGAAACCGCGCTTGATAAATACAAAGAAAGTGTTTCGTTGATACCCGATTCCGACCTAGAAGACCGCATCAGGATCCTTGAAATCGAGGTGGCCACCATTAAAGCTAAAAAGAATACAGCAGATGAATTATGGAATGAAGGTGAAAAACTGGCCGGTAAGAAAAAAACAAAAAAAGACGGACTTAGCAAAATGAAAGAGAGCCTTGAATGGTGGAATAGTGAAGAACGTATCAATAAAGTAAGAGAATTTGAAAGAGAAGTTAACGGATCATACAGTAAAATTGATATCAGCGGCATTTGGAAACATGGGAACACAGAAACATTCACTTTTATTTCCTCAGGTAATGGACAGTATATGGCAGTGGAGAAAGGATTTGATAATGCAACGGGTTTACTGACAATGATTGGTGAAACCGGCTTCATGAACTATACTATAAAAAATGGCATAACAGGTCAATATATTCTGAAAATTGCTGCGGATGGAAATACAGCCACCGGTAAATGGACTGATAGCCGGAATACCAATGGCACAAGAAATTTTGTCCGGATCAGTAGACCGGATACGCCACAACCGGATGTAACGAAGACTGATCAAAAAAAGAAAAAGAAAAGTTTCAATGATTTCCTTGACGACATCAATAAAGGATTAGACAAGATAGATAATGCCATTACCATCATTACGGGTACAAAACCAGAAACTAAAACTACTCCATCCCCAGTTCCTGAACAAGGCGCAGATAAAGGTGTAAACCCTGCTGATGCAAAAACTGAAGAGAAAGTGTTTGATAATGGCAATATTGGTGGTGTATCCAATGGTCCTACCAATCCAACTCAATTTACTTTTACCGATGCTACCATCATTACGAGAATTGAAAATTATCATTATTTCAATGGTGGCAAAAAACCAGGTACAATTGGTTTACGGAATAGTTCCGGAAAAAACTATGGTCCCTGGCAGGCATACGGATTAATCGGTCAGGGAGGTGTACAAAATGCTTATTGGGCTGTACTCCCCAACATTGAAGTTCAGGCAGGAACCTATACTGTTATAGACAGTGACCCATCAACATGGTCGTACAACAGCCAGTCAAAAGGTTGCGGATTTACTACGATCTGGACATCAAAAACCAATAAACCGTTTACAAATCCGAATGATCCGGGTCGTACTATTGAAAAAGAGACTGGCACTACTTCCCCTCCTTCAACCGGCACTAATTCCCCTCCTTCAACCACAGGACAGGGAAATGAAAAAGGGTCTGTGATCAAAACCGGCATTTTGTATGGAACGGTTTTTACAACCCGAGAAGAAGCAGGAATAAAAAATCCCTTTGAACTGGTAGGTGTGCCATTACCAAATACAGCCGTAACGATTACCTATACATATAGCGGTAAAACAATTACAAAAACTGTTAATAGTGCCAGTAATGGAGAATTTGAGTTTGCAGAATTACCATTGAATGTTTCAATCAGGATCAGCAGCAAGGGAACCAATCAGAATAAAACACTGACTACCTCAAGTATAAAACAATATGTGCAGTTTGGATGGAATGGTGAAATAGAAATAAAACAAAATAAATAAACGATGAATACACCAATCAGCACGGGTCATATTGTTAATAAACCCAGAAAGGTCACCCGGAATGCTCTGATTATTTCAGTGCTGATGATAGCCGGTGCCTTCATTACCGGCTATGGCGGGATAGATGGCATAAAGGGAGGCTATGCACTGATTTTAATTTTTGGATTCCTGGCGATGTCATCTTTTGTTACAGCCATGGTTTATATACCAAGAGCCCGGGAATTTGATAAACTGGTCAGTGAGTTAAAACCCCTGGCTCACTGGACCTATACCGAAACAGAATGGAACAGCTTTATCAGGGAAGACCATAAAGAAACCATGGCGGTTAATAAAGCCACGTTGCGGCTGGTGATTATCATTTCCCTGGTGGTACTTGCAGGGTTGTTACTTGTATACAGGGATAATCTGTTTATCCTGATCATTGCTTGTATTATCGGAATGCTTACGTTGGTGGCATTTGCTGCCCCACATATCCGCAGCCATTTCCTAAAAAAGGGAGAACATGAAGCCCTGGTGGGTGAACGTGCCGCTATTATTGGAGGTACATTTCAGACCTGGACATCCTTGGGCGCTTACCTCATCGGGACAGATGTCTACGAAGAAGCAGAGATCCCGATATTGCATATTATTTTTGAATTCCCCACCCTGCAGGCCACGCAGCAGGAAATCATACGGATTCCTGTACCAAAAGGTAAAATGGAGGATGCCCGTAAAATCGTTGACCTACTAACAAAACAAATTAAATAATTTGAAGGGGAAATTCAGGCAAATTCCAACCATGAAAAAATAGTGTTGTTATATATCAAACCACGTTATCTTTTGAATATATAAAAATCAGGCAGCCGGAACAGAATATCTTCTAAGGCATAACAGCAGGCATTATACCATAGGCAATGGGTTCAAAATGTGATGGTTGATTTTGCCACTGGTAATTCAGATCCTTTTACAACAATGAAAAAGTTGCAGCAGCTAACAGGTACGACTGATATTCCTAAACATACAGGTGAAGTACAAAAACTACTTAACAAACTAGGAGGAGTAACCAATAAGTGAAATGAATTTCAAACTTAAAATATTATTTGCCATCTTTTTTTGCCTCCTGCTTTCTTCATGCAAGACACCAGCCTTACATCAAAAAGCGGAATCAAAAAAAGTGCTTTTTGGACTGGTGGAAGATCTCGATTCCCTGAACCTGAAAACAGCAGATCTACTTATGTTCCAAAGCCTGACCCGTGATGGTATATTTACCCAAATAGGCACTTTATCGCCATATACACACTGTGCCCTGGTGATCAGAAATCCTGAAAGCAGTCTATGGCTGCTGCATGCCACGGACAATAATTTTGCTGTTGAAAGAATGCTGGTACTTTTTGTAGAAAAGAGTAGAAACGGAGTGATTATAACTACCATTCAGAATCCTTTTATCTCAGTGGATAATGGCAAATCCGGATTTTATAAACATATCCGCATACTGCGTTTTGATGAGTCATGGTCAGAAAGACCCTCCAGGGAAGTTATGCTGGAGCTATATGAAAAAACAAAAAACATCCCTTTACTGCATCAAAAGTTCCTTTTATTCTTTCTGCTTTTGATCTAACTATCTTTGATCATGATATGATTTCTATACCTGATGATGATTCCTTTTTCTGTTCTGAGTTTGTACATCATATATTAACGAAGGCAGATTTTCCCATAGACCGTGGTCAGAAAAGCAATGAATACACTCCAAACGATATCCGAAATCTGGAACCATATGAGACCGCTATTCCGATCATATTTAAGTTCAAAAATGGCAGGACAATATTATAAAAAGAAATTGTAGATTAAAATACCTACCTTTACATTACAAAAAATATCATACTATGAGTTTACTATCTACCGAACTTACAACAAGGTGTAAGTCAAAGTGCGAAATCTGTGGTGCTGGTGGCAAGTTATACCCATACGTTGTTCCTCCCAAAACCGGAAATCATCTCGATGAGCAGGTAGCTATATGCAGTATTTGTCAGGAACAGCTGGATAAACCGGAAATGATTGATACCACACACTGGAGATGTATCAATGACTGTATGTGGAGCTCTGTGCCGGCTGTTCAGGTGATTTCTTACCGCATGTTGCAGGCATTAAGTGATCAGGTGTGGGCTCAGGATTTGCTCGGTATGATCTATATGGATGATGAAACACTCGAATGGGCAGATGGCTCTGGTGGCGATGTCAATGTTCACAAAGATAGCAACGGGAACATCTTACAGGCTGGCGATACAGTGGTTATTATTAAGGATCTGGATGTAAAAGGAGCCAATTTTACGGCCAAAAGAGGAACTTCTGTAAGACGGATTTCATTGGTGCAGGACAATCCTGAACTGATCGAAGGCAGAGTCAATGACCAGCTGATCTTTTTACTCACAAAATTTGTGAAAAAAGGTTAAATCCATTTTATTTCGGTGTATCAGTTTCTCACCCCAATCCACTTAAACTCATATTCATGGATCGGATTGGGCATCCTTTCTGATATTTTTAGCAATCTGTCGGGGAGTTTTACCAGATAGTCTCTGGATTTTTCACCCGCTTCATTGAGGTTTCCGAGGTGTTCCAGACCCCAATCAACCACCAAACCTTTTAATATATTGGCGTAGTCAACCGCAGTATAAACACCTATGCGCTATGCAGCGTCTGTAAAATGCCCCCAAAGACCACCGACTTCCATACCTGTCTCCCGTAAAAAGTGTGCCGGCATGACGATCTTTTTGCGCATCATGTCTTCAAAAGCTATCAAAACTTCGTTGGCATCATACTCAAATATTTTTTTGATAAAAGCAGAATAGGCCTTTGCATGTCTCATCTCATCAGCTGCTATGACACCGTTGATTTTTGAAAGAAGCAGATCTCCTTGTTGTTTGGCCAGCGTTGCTACTCGTCTGTGTGATATGTTGGTCGCCAATTCCTGAAAACTGGTATAGATAAAATTTCTGTAAGGATCTTGACCTGTTTCAATATTAAAGCCATCAGCGATAAGAAACTGAGTTGATTTTTCAAACTCCCTCATATTGACACGACCTGAGAGATACAGATATTTGTTGAGCAAATCACCATGCCTGTTTTCCTCAGCTGTCCATGCTCTTACCCATACATTCCAGGGGCTTTCACTATCGGCTTCACGGATACCTTCGATCTTGCTCAACCAAGTTTCATATGTAGGAAGTGCTTCTTCAGTGATAGTGTCTCCGACCAATACCGTCAGCACATCATAGGATAATCCTTGTGCGGCTCCCTGTATATCTTTAACCTTACTAAAAAAGTCATCCTGATTAGCAGCATCCGGCAAAAAATCACTCGGTTGCCAGTTGGTTTCTATAGGTTTCAAGAAAGTTTCAACAGATTCTGCTACAAAATCTGTCATGGCTCTCATTACCTCAGAACGGGAACCAAATGGTACATCAATCAAATCGATATTTTATTATGAGTAACGAAGTTAATATTAATTATGAAATGGAGTATATAACGGATAAGAAAATCTTTTATTTACCCTGACCGACCGCTTCAGTAGTGTCACTCTCCAATATTGGCACAACATAATCACCTGTATCCAAATACACAGCAGGAAACTGATCGTATATAGTACTTAATAAATTTTTATCAATTTTGCTTCCATACAAATAGACTTTTTGAAGTGAAGGAATTTTCAACTGTTTCAGTCCGGCATTAGTCACAGATGTATATGCCAGGTTGATGAATTTCAGTCTTTTTAAGACATTAAGTGGAGAAAGATGCGCATCTGATATATTTGAATGGTCGAGAAAAAGTGTTGTCAGGTTATCCATCTGACTCACAATTGGGATAAGCTCATCAGCGAGGGGACAACCAGTGGCTTTTAATCGGATGATGTGCGATTTTAATGGCAATAGTTCGTTCAATTGACTTGGTGTAAGGTCTTTGCAATATGTGAGGTCAACTGTGAGATAGTTATCCTCCTGGGATACGGTATGCACAATGATGCCATATTTTTTAATTGCATCGATTACTTTAGGCTCTGCTTGTCCGATCTTTGGAAGAGGCACTTCTTTTGGCGATGTTTGCTGACTCAAGCCAAGTAGTATGGGTTTGATATCCGGCCCAGGAGTCAGAGCAGCAATGGTTTTGTCTTGATCAGCACCATTATCGATCCACCAGGAGATTAGTTTTATTTCATCATTGCTGAGTTGCGGTTTTCCTTTGGGAGGCATATGTTCTTCATCCGACTCAGGTAAATGGATTTTTTTGATCATCATACTTTCGGCAGATTTTCCTTTTAAGATGATGGCTCCGTTCTCACCACCTTTGATGATATGGGCGTATGAGTCCAAACGGAGATCACCCTTTTGTTTTTTATCTGAATGGCATGAGACACATTTTTCCTGCAGTATCGGTTGGATCACATCACGGAAAACCACCGAATGGTTCATGTCAATTTTGGGCCTTTGTATATCTTCATGTTTTGTAAGTGTTAGGTAATGTTCTCCATGTGTAAGGCTGCCTCCCAGATGCCCTGTGATGGTCAATATAATTGCGGTCGTCACCCAAAGTACATTCTGAAGTCGTTGATGTTGGAAAGTAAAATATAGGCCAACCACCATGATAGTCAGACCAATGCCGGAATACAAATGGTTATGGACCAATGTATCATCGTACTCACCTGACAAGTGAAGCACAAATCCTGTGATACTTGCAAAAAGACATGCTACAAAGGCAATTTTTAAGAGGAATGGCATCAAAGTTTTGATCTCTTGCTGGTAACGATATCCCGAGTATATCTTCAATATCATAGCGAGTACCAATATACCTATGGGAAGATGCACCACCAAAGGGTGGATTTTTCCAAATAATTCCTGAATCATAAAGTATATCTGTTTTTTATCAGGTTTTTCATATGCACATTGATGTCCCATTGATTGGCAACGGCTTGACGGGTATATGGCAATGCTTGTAAATAGTTTGGAGGACCAAATTCAGTGGTGAAAGAGATGTGTTTGTATCCTGATTTTTCTCTTTGTGCCACTACCTTATCCCACCACAACAGATGTTTTTCGACATGTTCTTTCCATTCAGGTGCACTAGGGTCGTTGACCTGTGGTCCTTGTTCATGACCGATCCTGGCGTGAATATGATGTGAATGATTCAATGCCTGATTGATTGTGTCTTTCTGGTTATCCAGCATCGATTCGTGTACATTGGTCCAATGAGAAATATCAAGAGTCAATTTCATTTTTTTATATCGGTCTAAAAACATTTTAGTGACCGGTGCGGAGTAACACATCCTGCCGCGATGGGTTTCATGTAGAATTTCTATGCCGGTTTTGGCTTCCTTTTCCAGGGTAAATTCAATCAATGCGGCATTCTGATCAAAGGTAAAAAAATCTTTGCCCGAATGGCAATTGATATATAGTGGTTTTTGGCTGATTCCAGATGTGGCAGCATCAACAGCTTCTTTAAATTCTTTCGTATGTTTTGCAAATTCAGAAGAATGTCCTCCACATAAAAAACCTACTTCCAGTTCATATTTTTGCAAAATACCTGCCATAGATCTAAATTTTTCATGCCCCGGCCACCAAATTTCAATACCGTCATATCCGGCATCTTTTGTTTTTTTGCAAAACTCCTCCGTTGTACCTGAAAAACCCCAATCCGTGTTCATTATTTTTACCTTTAGATTGGTTTTTACGGGTAAAAATGACTCTGTTGTCATGATCGCAGCCGGAGCAGCAATAGATGATTGTAAAAATGTTCTGCGTTTCATTTGTTTCTTATTGGTTCATTTTTTAGCAGGATTTTAAATTTTTTGTCCAAATTTAAAGTATTGGTTTAAGTATGGACAAATTCTGACAACATTTAGCCCGTTTACGCCAGTATTTCATGAATCACTTTTCCCCCAACATCTGTCAATCTGAATGGTCGTCCCTGGAATTCATACGTCAGTTTTTCATGGTCAAAACCCAGTCGATTCAGAATAGTCGCTTGTATATCAAATACTTCTAATTTTCCTTCTGTAGCATAATAGCCAAGTTCGTCTGTCGCGCCATATGTATGTCCCCTTTTGATACCGCCACCAGCCATCCACATAGTAAATGCTTCAGCATGATGATCCCTGCCTTTGAACGCATTTGGTTTACCTTCCCTATTTTCTGCCATAGGTGTACGGCCAAACTCACCACCCCAGACGATGAGGGTTTCGTCGAGCAGCCCTCTTTGTTTCAGATCCAGGATCAGCGCTGTGATGGCTTTGTCAGTTTGCCTGCATTTATTCTGAAGACCGATATCCACTGATTCTTTGGCCTGAGTACCGTGGGTGTCCCATCCCCAATCAAAAAGCTGTACAAAACGAACACCATTTTCCACAAGTTTTCTGGCAAGAAGTACATTATTGGCAAATGTAGCTTTGCCCGGAGTAGTCCCATACATGTCGTGGATATACTGTGGCTCGTCAAATATATTCATCACTTCCGGTGCAGAAATCTGCATTCTGAACGCCATCTCATATTGGTTGATTCTACTTAAAATCTCAGGATCCTGATACTCATTGTACTCTGCTTGATTGACTTCATTGATGGCATCTATGGATAGCTTTCTCAGGTCTCTGTTCAGGCCTTTAGGATCGTCCAGAAACAACACCGGCTGTCCATGTGATCTGCATTGTACTCCCTGATAGACAGAAGGCAAAAAACCACTTCCCCATATACTTTTGCCGGCATCCGGATTATTGCCTCCTGACGTTAATACGATGTATGCCGGCAAATCAGCATTTACACTACCCAAACCGTAGGTCGCCCATGCACCCAAGCCTGGCCTTCCCAATCTTGCTGATCCGGTATGCATGAGCAATTGTGCGGGAGCATGATTGAATTGATCAGTACTCACCGCTTTGAGAAAACTGATCTCATCGGCCACCGTAGAAAGATGTGGCAGATAATTACTTATGGTAGCACCACTTTCTCCGTGTTGTCTGAATTCGGCAGTTGAAGCCAGCATTTTAGGAACACCTCTGATAAAGGCAAATTTTTTCCCTTCCAAAAATGATTGAGGACAATCCTGACCATCCAGTTTTGCCAGTTCGGGTTTGTAATCAAATAATTCCAACTGGGAAGGTGCACCTGCCATATGCAAATATATAACCGATCTGGCCTTGGGTGCAAAATGAGGCGGACGCGGAGCCAAAGGATTTTTAGGATCAAATAAATTTAATGACGTTGGACCAGGCTTAGTCTGGCATGACATCATGGTGCCCAAGGCAAGCCCTCCCAAGCCCAGGAAGCTTTGTTTGATAAAATTGCGTCTTGTCTCCATCTGAAGATGCGCATGGATGGCTTCTTTCACTATTTTATCATTCATGTCTCAGCTTTTGGTAAGTACTTCATCCAAATTCAAAATTGCATTACATACTAACGATAGTGCGGCAAATTCCACATCATCATAGCCTTCGTTTTCACCTGCCAGGCAAGTCAAATATTGATCTGACTTATATTTATTAGTGGCTTCTATATATAATTTTTTCAATGCATTGAGTTTTTCTGACTTTATATCCCTGTTTGTAGCAAGATGATAGGCATAGGAAATCTTAGCATCAATATTTCCTTTTACAGTTTTGATCACCCGGCCTGCAAATTTGCCTGACAGATCCATATATACATCATCATTGAGCATGACCAATGCCTGGAGTGGTGTATTCGTTCGGATACGTCTGGACAAACATACTTCCCTGCCTGCACCATCGAAAGTAGTCATACTTGGATAAGGACTGGTACGTTTCCAGTAGGTATATATCGCCTTACGATACCGATTGGGATAATTGCTCATTTTCCAGGTGGCACCATCATAGGGAGAACTCCAAGTACCTTCTGGTTGGAATGGCATCACAGGAGGTCCGTACATCGTATCATTTAATGCGCCAGAAACCGTTAATGCCTGATCTCTGACTTGTTCGGCACTCAAACGGATTCTCGGACCTCTGGCCAGCAAACGATTGAAAGGATCTCTCTCCTGAAGCTCTTTTGATACACCCGATGACTGCTGATAAGTGGCAGAAATTGCAATTTCCCTGATGAGTCTCTTGATACTCCACTTATACTCGTGCATGAGTTGCCAGGAAAGGTAATCCATAAGTGCCTGATTGGATGGTGAGGCTCCCTGTGAACCGATGTTTTCTAATGTTTCCACCAGACCCGTACCAAATAACTGCTCCCATACCTTATTGACAATCGTCCTGGAAACTAAAGGATTGTTGATGTCTGTCATCCATTGTGCCATTCCAAGGCGGTTTTTAGGGGCATTTTCTGGAAATGGGTTCAAAATATGTGGTGTACTAGGTTGTACTTCCTTACCTTTTGACAACCACGAACCACGTTCAAACAAGTGATTTTTTCTAAGTAATTCCTTTGGGTTTTCTATAATGACGGGAGTACTGGGTACTGACGCATTGACCAATTCATAAAATACTTTTTGTAAAGAATCGGAAGGAGATGTTTGTGAAGGTAAACCTCTTGTAAAATAAAACCAGTTGAATCGGATACCGTATTCATCAGGATTGGTGAGTTTTGAATTTTGATATTCAAAAACCAGATCATGAACACCAGCTTTTGGCATTATGGGTATAGAAACGTTGAACCAATGTACATTTTCTGGCTTATAAGGTTGCCATCTACCTATGATTTCTCCTAAGTTATTGTCCAGTCTTATGATAAACTCACCTCCGGGTACGAAGACAGCAGTCTGGAAGATCAGTTGGGATTTACCATCAAGTGTCACATTGGGCATCCTTGCAGAGGCATTGGTTCTCATAGCCAAAAACTTGGTATCGCTAAGCTCACACCTTACAAAATCCCTGCATGCAATCGAATTGATGGAAGGTTGGAGAGTTTTTATAAATAACATCAATTCATTTTTGTAGCCTTCATCTACTTTGGTTGAAAGGTCTTTTTCCAAAAATGCCAATTTTTTGACCTGATCGGGATTGTAATGTCTGTACACCGGGTAGTCATGATAAGTATCCTCGTCCCTTGTATTGTTAAAAAAAGACATAAACTGAAAATACTCCTCATGTCTGAATGGGTCATAAGGATGGCTGTGGCATTGAACACATGCAAAAGTAGTACTCATCAGTCCTTCCCAGGTGGTATGGACCCGATCTATCACGGCAGCAACCCTGAATTCTTCATTGTCAGTGCCACCTTCATCATTGGTCATGGTATTTCTGTGAAAAGCCGTCGCGATATATTGGTCTTCTGTTGGATTTTCGAGCAGGTCTCCTGCCAGTTGCTCGGTGATGAACTGATCGTATGGTTTGTCTTCATTAAATGCCCTGATCAACCAATCCCTGTACCTCCAGATATCTCTGTGACCATCTCTTTCATATCCTTTGGTATCTGCATATCGGGCTATATCCAACCACATGGAAGCCCACTTTTCACCATAAGCGTTTGAAGACAGTAAAGCATCTATATATTTGTCAATGTTGGAATAATTTTGATTTAACGATAGTCCCTTCATTGAAGGTAATCCTGTGACATCCAATGCAAGTCTCCGCTGTAAAATATTGGCTTCGGCTTTGGACGATGGATGGAGTTTATTGTTTTGTAATGCGTGCAGAATAAATTTATCTATGTCATTTTGAATCCACTTATCATTAATATCTGGTATCTCCGGTTTTTTGACGGGAACATACGCCCAATGTTCTCCCCATTGTGCTCCTTCATCGATCCATTTAGTCAGTATTGTTATTTCGTCTTTTGTAAGCGGATCTTTATCATGTGGCATGCGCTCATCAGGATCGTGATGATTGATTCTGGCGATCATTTCACTTTCTGCGGCATTTCCGGGTACAATGGCATATTTTCCTGATTTACACTTCGCCAGAGCTTCCTCTCTGAAAAGCAAACTGAAGCCACCTTGTTTTTTGACACCACCATGGCATGCCAGGCAATTTTTGTTGAGTATAGGTTTTACCTGGGTGCTGTAATCAATTCTGTCTGTCTTCAGAGTACAATGGTTGAGCAGGACTACTGTGATTGTAATCAATAAAATAGTAATATATACAAATGGTTTGCTCAAGACACAATATTGAGAGAAGTTCAGCAATGCAACGTAAAAGCATTAATGTTAAAAAAGAGCAATTTGTAAATCACTAAAAAATATTGTTGACAGATAATTTATATATTTGCTCAATAACAAATAATCAACACAATATCTAAAAAAGAATCGATTAAGCAAGCAAAATTGCAGTAAATATTTTTGCCTTGGTGTATTATGTCGCACCGTGCCAAGCTTACCTTCAGCTTTCGAGACGTGCTGCCTCGATCAAGACAATTTTTTAAAAATCTTTTACAGGCTATATTCAGTATTTGCTACGAGCCTGACTGAATGATGATAAGCAAAATCGTGATACTAAATCATGATTTAATGAAAGGAACCTATCAAGCAAGTCAACCCTGCCTGCCAAGACGCAGGCAGGCTCATTCCCCGACAGGGGTCTACCCACGCAAAGTACAATTGGGCTATTGTTTTATGATATTTGGCTGCAGTGCAACAAAAGATTTTTCCAGATTTATCAGATCCCTGATGATAAACAGGGTTTCTTCGATATAAATGTCTTTTTTTAGTCCTTTGATAAATTCTTGATTTTTGGCAATATTAGATTCATCTCTATTTATTTTTGCCATATCGACCACAAGGTTTTTAATATCCAATCCTGCAATTTCGTTTTTGAACAGATTGTCAAATTTTTTACTTTCTTCGTTTTTCCTGTTGATCATTGATCTGTAATCATTGATTTTCAACGGGTATTTAGTCTGGTCTCTAATTTGCTTTATTTGGAGCGCACTTTCAAGTACCATTTGAAAATCCTTACTTTCAGCCACTCTACCTTTACTGTTTTCTATTAGTTTCTGTTTATTCTCTATCAAAACTACGTTTTGTGAAAGGGGAACTGATGAAATTTGTGTCCATTCAAGTGGATTGTCATAATCTTTTTCCCCTGTTTTGATATAGTGATAAGTATCAGGCAGAATAATATCCGGAACTACTCCTTTCAGTTGTGTAGATCCACCATTGATTCTGTAGAACTTCTGAGTTGTCATTTTGACCGCACCAAGAGGTTTGAACTCATCATAACCACTGATACCCCTGTCTAAATCGTAAAATCTCTGTACAGTACCTTTGCCAAAAGTAGAATTACTTCCTACAATGATAGCGCGGTTATAATCCTGCATGGCAGCAGCGATAATTTCTGATGCTGATGCACTAAACTGATTGACCATAATAACAAGCGGACCTGTGTAAAGCACACTTTTGTCTTTATCAACATGCAAAAAAGGTTTGCTTTCTTTTCCTTTTACCTGCACTATAGGTCCCTGCTCTATGAACAAACCACTCATATCTACCACATCGTTTAATGATCCACCTCCATTATTTCTGAGATCTAGGATGATGCCGTTGACTTGCTGTGCTTTGAGTTTTTTGATTTCTTCAGCTACATCTGCAGCGCAGGAATTGCCTCCTTCTGTCTCAAAAGAAGAGTAAAAACTCGGAAGGTTGATATATCCGATGTTCTGAATTTTACCAGGAATATTGAGTAAAACAGATTTTGCCTTATTGTCTTCGAGTTGTACTTCATCTCTCTCTATCGATACATCCACTACTGAATTGTCCTTTTTTCTGACTGTCAATATCACGGTAGTACCTTTTTTGCCTCTTACCATCTGTACTACATCATCCACTCTCATCCCGGCAATATCTACAGGCTCTTTGCCTTTTTGTGTTACTTTAAGTATCACATCATTATCGTCCAGCTTTTTGGTTTTCCAGGCAGGACCACCAACCACGATACTGAAAACTTTGGTATAATCACCCTCAGTGGTCAGACGAGCTCCTATTCCTTCCAATTTTCCGCCCATATTGATATCAAAATCCTGTTTGTCTTTAGGGCTGAAGTAATCTGTATGAGGGTCATAGTAATTAGTGATGGTACCGAAGTATACTTCCAGACGGTCACTTCTTCTGAGTTTCGCTATTCTGTCAAACCAATCTGTAAATCTTTTTTTAACATCCTTGACAGCATCTTCTTTGAGTTCTTCTTCAGTTTTGTTCCCTTCTTTGTTTTCCTTCCCTTCCTGATCTTTGATCAATTGAAACCATTTGCTCATCACTTCAAACTGAATGATATTTTTCCATTGAGCCTTCAACTCATTGTCATTTTTTGCATAAGTTCTTTTATCTGCATCCGTTTCTATCACATCGCCTTTGCTGAAATTCATTGGTTGATCTATAACTTCAGAAAAGAACTTCTTACCTTTCAGAACACCTGCATCCAACATAGGCAATGAAGCATTAAAAAACTCAAAAGTTCTGTTATTTGTCTGCTCATCTATCTGCTGCTCGAAGACTTTTAATTTGTCGATATCTTGTTGTGTTAAAAATCTTTTTTGAAAATCAATTCTGTCAAGATAGGTCTTGTAAACAAAAGCAGAAAAGCTGTTGTCTATGGTCTTTGGAGTCAAGTGTACATATTTTGTTGTCTCCATAATTCCTTGCAGAATTAAAGCTTCTTTATCATTTACGGGTGGCTTCTGGTCGAAATTTTTAATAAAAAACAATCCCAAAAGAGCTGTAATAACTAACGAACTTCTAAATATCATCTTTCTTATTTTTTCTGAACTCATTAAATATTCTGATTATTTCCAAATGTCTGAGTGGAATAAATGAATTGTAAAATAACACTAAAAGTTGTTTACAAAATCAAATATCAACTTTAAAACTCAATTTATAATCAAAGATATCAAAAACAGGGCCGTTTTAACAAAATTATAACGCGAAATTAGATTAAGTACCAATTTTTACCGACAGTTGTATACTCAGGTTGTTGCAGCATTAAATAATTGCTGAGTTATTTTTTCTATAATATATGCCCCAGCCGTCGGATCTGTTACAAACCCAAAACCACTTTCTTCCTTCAAAACATTGTGGATATTCAGGCTTAATCTGGCCGATTCACCATCATCACCATATGGGATGCCAAAAGCAGCATCACTCATGCCGAGATAGGCAGACATCAACAGATAATTGATGATGATCATAGGATGTACCTCAGTATTGTTGTAAGCATCATCATTTGCAATAGCAGCTATAAAAATTGTACTGTTTTGGGAAAGCGATAGCATACGGATTGCCCTCAACTCACTGATCTGCGTCAAAAAGTCCCTCTTAAGTTCTACGAAAATAATCTGATCATCTTTTTTGTTATCTATGAATGCTTTGGTTTTGGCCATCCTTTCCACAAAACTCAGGTCTGCTGATAACTGCAGGGCATTATTTTGATCTGCAATTCTGACATCAGTTTTTTTATTTTGGTAATTTGCAGTTATATATTTATCTATCATGGCCCTTATCCTCAAAGCATCTTCTGTTAATAATAATATCGTGATCATGTCAAGAAAAATACCTTCAAAAAGTTGATCAAAGTTGGTCTCTTCAGATACATCAAATGTCAAAACCTGTGCAGCATTCCTAAGCATTTCCTTTGCTTTCTGATTGGCTATTTTTTCATTTTCAGCTTTGATTGTTACTCCTGCCAAAGTTTTTGGCCCGGAAATGGATTGATTTTGTAATACTTCGTGATGAGTAATAAAAGGGCTGAAACTCAAGCCTTCCTCTATATCGTATTTGATATTTTCAGCTTGCACTTTGCCTTTAAGATCTGCGTTAGCATTTACTATCCATTCTTCCTGATTGATTTTTTTGAACATTTGATGCGTGCTCATTTGGTGAGTTTTATTAACAGCACAAATTTAGTAAATTTAAACGTACTTAGCACCGAAAGCATCTTCAATTTATTAGATACTCGAATATTAATTTGTATTTTTATTCAATCTAAATAAATTTTGTCACTAAGTATTAAACTATACTTTTTCTGATGTGTTTATCATCCTAAAATATAAAAATATGGAAGCTGTCAAGAGCCCAGTAATGTTATATACAGAGCAAACCCCAAATCCCGAAACCCTCAAGTTTGTCACCAATAAAATGTTGTATCGAGGTACGGCAGATTTTAAAGATGAATCTTTTGCAAAAGAATGGTCACAACTGGCAGCGGCATTGTACGCATTTCCATATGTCAAAGGTGTATATATATGCAATAATTTTGTGACCGTCACCAAAGAATTCAACTATGCCTGGGAAGACATCATGCTGCAGCTAAAAGAATTTATAAAATCTTATGTCACAGTAGAAAAATCGATCATCCACGAAGGATTTGAAGCAGCCATGAGCGAAATGGATGCGAAAGCCAATGAACATATTTACACTGGTGATCAGGGAGAACTGGTCAGAAAAATCAAGGAACTGATAGACACCTATGTCAAACCTGCAGTTGAAATGGATGGTGGTAATATCGAATTCAAGTCATTTCAGGATGGTGTAGTTACAGTGATATTGCAAGGTGCATGTAGTGGATGCCCTTCTTCTACTGTCACTCTGAAATCCGGCATCGAAGGCATGCTCAAGCGTATGGTACCCGAAGTGAATGAAGTCGTTTCTGAAATGGGGTAAGCAGCATACATTCAAAATAAATTGGTTTCTAAAAATTCATATTCTATAGTATTCATTTTAAGTAACGACGAAGTTTATGTATATCCAAAGCGGTAACACTAAGCTTGTTTTTAACGTGATTTGGGATCAGGACATTTATCGTCTTTATAAAAAGATACATAATATCATGTCCTGCGTAGCGAAGTTTTTCACCTAAGGCTAAGAATGGTTCCATGTCACCTCGGGTTCCAATAGAAGCTAAAAGGACTTTCATTAATAAAATTTACCAGTTATGATCAAAAAATAAATGTAAAGAAAAACTTCAAACCTCCTCACTGCTACACCAGGATGGAGATTAATCGATGTAAAATTATGATTTTAACGCCACTTTTCAAATGAAATGAGTATGAACCATCTTTGTGGTACACAAACCTTGATGATTATTTTCATGCGAAACGTAAGTTCGATAACACCAAGTTGGAGATAAGTTATCAATTCCATCTGACAATAAAAATCAAATAAAAATAAACAGATGAAATTAGACCAAGCCATCAAATTTAAAGATGATTGAAAAGATATCTTTTATATAAATTTATTTAAATTTACCTTTTATAAAATAATAAGCAACATGTTAGATCATCACGCACCTATAGAAGAAGCTGAAGTCTGGATCAACAGATTCAAGCGTCACGCAAGGGAAATTTTTATCAATACTATGATTGCAGGAACTGCGATTTTTATATTCAGTTATGGAGGCCTTTTTGTGGCCATTCGTTTGTATCCATCATTTTTTATTGACTATATCAATCCCGTGTTTAATTCAGATGGCAGCAGAGATACGTATTTTTATATGCATCCTTTTATCCTGGCTATTGCCTTGTCTGTATTCTGGAATAGATTTGGAAAATATTTTACAGGCAATATCCTGAAAGCGGGAATAGAGTTTGGCCTGGTGTATGCGTTCGTGGCCCTTGTTCCAATACTTTGGATCACTTACTCAGCCATGGATGTGGAATTTCAGATGGTAATAACATGGCTGGTTTATGGCTTTTTTCAGAGTTCAGTAGCGGGTATCTTTTTCTGCTGGAAAGGGAAGAGATAAACTCACTCCAAAATGAAGTACTTCTAAAATGTGTATTTTACAAATTACAGCAATTAATAAAAGCCCCTCTTTACCCCTGCCTGCGTGCCTTGTCAGGTAGGCTTAATTCCTAAAAGGACGACCCACCAATTTACCTCAATTTCATATAGAATCTGAGACGTTGCAATCCAGTGGGATGCGGTTCCTTCCCTATCTCATGCTTTTAGCATTCGATTTACTTTTCAACCGTTCAGTCATACTTTAGGAGTCGGGTCTGCCTGCCTGACCTGTCAGAAAGGGGTTATTTAAGCAAACCACTTCATTATACGTACATCTTACCTTAGCCTACTTTTCGCAGATGTAATCTTACTTCTACTTCAAGTTCGTTTTTCACTTTGATAGTACCTCCCAATTTACTGGGTGGTGTTAAGCCGAAATCGGTAAATAAGATAGTTTTGTTACCTTTGAACTCGATCATATTCTGATGATTTTTTGCAGTAAAGCGAATCTGATACTTTACCTTGGTTCCCGCCAATGAGATGTGGACATCCCCTGTACTACCTGTAGTCAAAGCATTACCGGGCAATGCATTTAATGACTTGATATCAATATACATTAAGGGATATTGGTTTATTTTCAAAGTCTTTTGAAGATCTTTGGTCATGATTTTATGGTGGCAGTCAAAATTGGAAACAGGCATATCCATGATGCTCCTGATTTTAAAATGCGTGTTTCCACCTCTGTTTAAATCACAAATTAATGTATCCGTTTTGCCATAAGAAGATACCACACACTTAAAAGTATTGATATTGGTCTTGCCATCTACGCTCAGGCTGCTTGAAGCGTTGATCTGCCAGTATTCGCTATTTGATTCTTTTACTTTGGGACTGAATACATGTACATGCAGATACCCAATGACTATGAAGAAGAGAATATTATACATGCTGCAAAAATAATTAAAATATAAAAATGATGAGCAATTTAAAAGTAGTTTTATGGTGTGTATAACATATTGCACTTCTTTTAGGATAAGAATGAAAACGAGCAAACTGCACTTTTGAGAATGTGTCTAGATGGAATATTTCATCAATTTACCCCCGACCCCTGAAGGCCCCTTAAAGGGGAGATCAGATGCCTGAAGAGTGGTAAAGGGTGGGTCGTCTCAAGCGTAGCTTGACAAGCTCTTTAGGGAATGAGGGTAGCGGGCCATTTAAATATTTGTGCAATATGTTATACACACAGTCTTATGTATCCAAATTGCACTTTTACAGTGTTTTTTTAAATTAGCGGTAAAAACATGGTTGAATTGGGCAGGTCGTCCCAAAGGGAATGAAGGTTAATGGGAAGGTAATTTGGCTTTTCTTACCCCTGCCCCTTAAAGGGGAATTCATCGCTTTTATTATGACAATTGGGCGGTAGGGAGGAAGAAAATTTGAATTTGTGCAGTTTGTTATACACACAAAGTTGTCCTTTTTATATGTTTCATATTTCTAAGAGCCGTCAACAGTGATTACACATTGTAAGTTCCTGATAAAAATTATACTTTTCTTAAAATAAAAAAAGAGTTGGGTCGAACAAGAAGCCCGACCCAACTCTTAATCAATTTTTATCATCAACAATACTAACAAACAATTTGTGTATTAGAAACCGATTACTGCTTCAATTACAACTCCGGAAAATTCTCCTTCATTCCTATAATCAGCTTTTGGAAAATCTTTATATTTCTGATTAGTATATTCTAATTTCAATAACATATTTTTGGTTGCAAAATATCCTGCACCTACTGAAAATCTATTTATACCCACTTTTGCTTGAGAATTAGCGGTTTTACCTGTATCAGATGCATCGTATTTTAATCCATTTGGCTCACCGTTAGCGTTGACGTATCTTGCGCCAATATATACTTCCTCATTTTTCAAAAATCTATATATTGCTTCGGCATAAAATTGGTTCCAAGATCTTTTTGTCCATTCCTTTTTGCCCGAAGTTTCGACAACATCTTGATAAACAGATCCCTTCAATACATCAACTCCACCTTGTACTTCCAGTCCTTTAAATTTGACAAATGGGCTTATATTGAATGTTGTCAACCTGTTTGCAACTCCCGGATCAAACCTACCTGAAGCAAAATTTGGCCCTGCTTGGGTTGCAGGGTTGGAAGGACTTGTTCCAATTGAAATAGGCAATCCACCGATAGTTGCTGGCTCCATAACTCCAAACCAATGTGAACCTGTTCTATCACCTGCAAACATAGTATTTCGTTGTATATTTGAATTATGGTATACAGAAGCTGAAAGTCTGTAACGGAGTTCTTCAGACGATTTATCATAAGCTATTTTAGCAAAAAGTGATGGATTCCTTTTAGTAGGAACTACTCCGGATGAATTAACAGCATCAGGTTGCTTAATGATATTCCCACTTATAAATCCAGAAGTCATACCACCCATCAACATTAGATTTTCAGCAGGAAAGATATAAACTTCACCACCAATTTCAGTCGTAAATGCATCAAGAATTAAATTTTCTGTGAAAGGATTGAATATTGTGTTCCCTCCATCACTTCTTCTGAATTGAAAGTCACCATAATTGGGTTGGAAATGTCCAATTTTTACTCTAAGATATTTTGTAAACCACTCTGGATTGTTAAACATTGGTAGCTTATCTATCTGAATAAATCCTCCTTTTACCCAAAATTCACTATGGTGCCTTGAAGACATATAATTTTCAAGAAATACTCTGATACCATCGCCAATTTGAATATCGAAGTTTAAATTTGCCATAGCAAGATTAAAACCGGCAAGTTTGGAAGAAAGTGTATCCTCTGCTTTGATATATCCATATAAATAATTCTTGTTTAATGGATTTGTACTGGATGTACGAACGTAGTTAGCTTTGTTTTTGACAGTAAAATTCTGATAATCTTGTGTAAAAGAACCACCAATTCTAATTTTAAAACCATCAAATGGTGTTTCATCTGTTTTACTTGGCTCAAATACGTTCAATCCCGTCTTATCATATAATCTGGTATACTGAATCTGTGCCGACAAACTGGTAACAAACATTGTTACAACTAAAAAGCTGAAAAGATTAATTAAAGATTTCATATTGTTTTTGTTTAAAGATTAAGAATATTGTTTTATTAAAAAAATTTTATTGGTTTAATGTTACATCAAAAGCAAGGACTACATCATTGCCTGATTTTACAGCACCCAGCATAAATGATGGAGGCTCCATTCCGTATTCTTTCATGCTTAGCTTTTTTTCGCCTTTGACCGAAATGGAAGTATCATTTACCTTCTTGGCTGTGGTGATCAGGTCAGTTTCCAGTGTTTTTCCTGCGATGGTTAATTTTATAACACTTTTTATGGTGTATGTCTTATTGTCTTTGGTGGTGACTTCAGCACTTTTCAAAGTTGCAGTGATAGAAGGATTTTTATCAGCCTTGAGTGCTTTGTAGGCGTTTTTGTCCATGGCATCCTTACCACTCTTGAGTGCTTTGGATGATACAGTTAAAGTCATTGCTGAAAGATCTGTAACTTTACCTGTAGCATCAACAGTAAAGGTGGCACTGCAATCTCCGGCAGTAGATTTCATCACCCAATCGTGCATGGTCGATGTACCCGATACAGACATGTTTACAGCTTTGGCAGAATATTTAGTTTGTGAAAAGGCTATCACACTAAGCGATAATAAAACTGCTGCTGTAAGGATATACTTTGTGGTTGTTTTTAAGATTTTCATTCTGAATATTTTTGTTGTTATCGAATTATGACACAAGATTAGAGAGTTATTGGGTACCAAAAAATGATCTGAATTAGTATCAATCATGATAATAAATATACAACTATATGACTTAAATCATTGATTTATATGTTGAAAGAAAAACAATTGGTTGTTGTACTAACTAATGATGCTGATAGTCAGTCAATTAGGTTTGCAGTTTTATTTTTGAAGATATTGTCTTTTGACAAATGAGTCCCGAAAAAAAAGCTAAATGAAATTCTAAAAACCAGAATGTTTTGGAATTTTACAAACTTGAGTCCACTTTTGAAAGTATCTGGAAAGAATACGTTCAAAATATTAGTTTCTACTCATTTGATAATCAATGGTTTTCCTTAAGGGCTACCCGCCGATTAAGCATAGGGAAGGAGCAAGAAAAGCTTATATTTCCTTCCTTCAACCCTCATTCCCTGAAAGGACGACCTCCCAATTATGAAAATCGAAGCGCAAGAACCCCATTTAGAGCAAGGGTGAATATGTTTGATAATTTTAAAACATTTGTTTTCGACGTAGACTCATCAGCAAAACAAAAAAAGGCTAAACTTCCTCACTCCTCCTCCTGAACCGAAGGCGGATACATCGTTTTGATCTCTTTAAATAGTGCATCTACACGATACATTTCGTCGATGGTCTCGTCAAAATAAAAATGAATCTGAGGGATTCTTCTTAATTGATTTTTTATGCGCGCAGCAAGTGCCTGTTTCAGTACGTGGGTATGATTGTTGATCTTGCGCAGGGCTTCGTCTCTGTCAGCAACATTAAAGACGCTCAAATATACTTTTGCTTGTGACAGATCAGGTGTCACCTTTACTGATGTGACACTTACAAATCCTTGTCCATATATATAAATCCCGTGCTCCTGAAAGACCGGGGCAAAATTTCTTTTGATTAATTCTCCAACCTGTGCTTGTCTCTTACTATCCATTATTTTTATTAAAGTGTCACAAATTTAATATTTTTGCATTTAGTAATCGAATCAATACACGGATAATTTGCCTAATCATCTAAATATACTGGACACACCCATAGAATACGTCAAAGGTATCGGCCCATCCCGTGGTGAAACTTTCAGAAAAGAACTTAACATACATACGGTCAGAAATCTGCTGTATACATTTCCATTCAGATATATAGATCGTACCAAATTTCACCTGATCAAAGATGTAAAAGCAGAAGGTGACAACATCCAGCTTAAAGGAACTTTAGTCTCTGTTGAGAAGATAAAAGGAAAAACCAACAGGTCCCGTATTACCGGAACATTTAAGGACAGTTCGGGGTTTTTGGAATTGGTCTGGTTTCAGGGAGTCACTTGGTTGGAAAAGAGTCTGAAAGAAGGCGAAGAATATATCATCTACGGCAAGGTAAATGTCTTTAATGGAAATAAGTCCATGGTTCACCCTGAGATGGAGCTGGTATCTGAGTCTGCTATACATCTGACATCTACGTTTGACCCTGTTTATCCCAGTACTGAAAAAATGGATGCCAAAGGCCTGGACAGCAAAACCAGAAGAAAGATTATCAACAGCCTGTTGGTAACTATTGAGGAAAAGGATGTATCGGAAACGCTTCCACCTTATATCCTCGAAAAACTGAAGATCAGCTCAGCCTACAATACTTTAAAATGGATACATTTCCCTTCCAATGAAAGAGAAAAGGAATTGGCTGTCAACAGAATAAAATTTGAAGAATTCTTTTTTGTTCAGGTGCGCCTGTTGCTCAGCAAAATATACAGAAAATATAAGTACCGTAGTGCTCCGTTTGCCACAATAGGGCATTATTTCAACACCTTTTACAATGATAAACTACCCTACGAACTGACAAATGCACAAAAAAAAGTGATCAAAGAAATAAGAGCAGATATGGGTAAACCTGTGCAGATGAATCGGCTCCTCCAGGGCGATGTAGGTAGTGGTAAGACAATCGTGGCATTATTGTCCATGTTGATAGCACTTGACAATGGATTTCAGTCCTGCCTCATGGCACCGACTGAAATCCTGGCTCAGCAACATTTTGAATCGATTTCGGGATTACTGCAAGGTATGGATATAGGCATTGCTTTTTTGTCCGGAAGTGTGAAAGGTAAAAAAAGGGCTACCATCCTGGAAGAACTGAAGGAAGGTAAGGTCAATATCATCATTGGCACACACGCATTGATAGAGGAGCACGTTGTCTTCAAACACCTCGGCTTTGCTGTAGTGGACGAACAACATAGATTCGGCGTGGCACAACGAGCCAGATTGTGGAAAAAAAATGATGCCCTTGCACCTCATATTCTGGTGATGACAGCAACCCCGATACCCAGGACGCTTGCCATGACACTGTATGGCGATCTGGATGTGTCTGTCATAGATGAGCTGCCACCGGGCCGGAAAGAAATCAAAACCATACACAAATATGAAACCGCAAGGCCACAGCTTATACAGTTTTTACATAGCGAAATAGCCAAAGGCCGGCAGATATACATCGTCTATCCTTTGATAGAAGAATCAGAAAAACTTGATCTACAAAACCTTAATGATGGATATGAACGGTTGCTGCAGTATTTTCCTCAGCCAGATTTTCAGATAAGTGTCGTACACGGTCGCATGAAATCGGCAGACAAAGATTGGGAAATGCAACGATTTATCAAGAAAACCACTCAGATCATGGTAGCAACAACGGTGATAGAAGTAGGTGTAAATGTTCCCAATGCCAGTGTGATGGTCATAGAAAATACGGAGCGTTTTGGATTGTCCCAGCTACATCAGCTGAGAGGACGCGTAGGTCGAGGTGCTGACCAGTCTTATTGTATCCTGATGACAGATTACAAAATATCAAAGGAAGGCAAAGAACGCATCAATACTATGGTAAGAACCAACAATGGATTTGAAATAGCTGAAGTGGATTTGAAACTGAGAGGACCCGGTGATATACAAGGCACTCAGCAAAGCGGCTTGCTGGACTTCAAGCTTTTAAATATCGGCACTGACAGGGCTATCATGGATACAGCCCGCAACTTTGCACTGCACATCATAGAAGATGATCCGAAACTCGAAAAAACTATACATGAAAACATCAGACAAGAAGTCTCCAGATTGAAACATCAGTATAAAGACTGGGCAAGAATCTCGTGACAAGATAAAAAATCAACCATTTTTTGAGTGCAACAACTCATCCCAATATTCAGCTGCTCTGCGCGTATGAGGAATACATATGGATCCACCTACAAGATTGGCCACAGAAAAAACTTCATAAATCTCTTCGGTAGTGACACCCAGATCATGGCAAGTGCCCAAATGGTATTTGATACAGTCATCACATCTCAGGACCATAGAAGCTACAAGGCCCAAAAGCTCTTTTACTTTTTCTGAAAGTGCCCCGTCCTGATAAGTCTGATTGTCCAGGCTAAAAAATCTTTTCAGCACTTTATTGTCCTGGGCCAATATTCTGTCATTCATTTTGGCTCTGTAATCATTAAATTCATTGATCAATGACATAACTTGTGATGTTTAATTTGTTGTTGAAAAAATCAAACCCTGTCAGGTGTGTTGATAATACGCCAGAAAGATATGATCATCCTCATGGGCAAAAGCACTGTGGTTACAATAGCTCCGGTGCAAAAGAAGATGAACTGATATTTTATAAATCTGCCGAAATCATAATCTCTCATATCAGATGATCCTCTCAGAAAGCTGATGGTGCCTTCTTCGTCTATGAATTTCTGAAAATCATACATGCTCCCCACGAGATACATAAAAATGGCGATCGGTAAGAAAATTAAGATCCATTTGACCCATTTTGATCTCGAATATGGCACAAATTTCCACAAAAACAGCCACCTGGTAAACCATAAGAACAGGAAAATAGACGTGATATTTGAAAGATAAAAAGGGTAATTTTCTCCACATTTCAAATAAACAGGAATCATGATCATTGAACAGAATATCAGTATAAACATCCAGCTTAAGATCTCAAATCGCCACTCTTTTTGCATGTATTTTCGCTGTTTAGTCCCGCAAATGTAATGTAATACAATTAGTTTCAGGCTATCGCCGTGGAGATAATAAAAAAGAAAGCATTTTGTTTTAACAAAATTTTACTTTACCACCTTCATAAATCAAAGTCAAATACACTTTCATCAAAATGTAATAAACCGGATAACCTGATATTTTTTCCTAGTTGAAGAGAAATGTATAGGTTAATTAGGGTCACAACTGTTGAGTTAACCCAACAGTTTCCAATCAACCGGTAAGTCTGTGTAGTTTAACAATGTACAAATAATTGAATAAAAACGTAACTGTTTAGGTGCTTAGTCAAATGAATAGTTTTTGTCACGATTTTTGCAACTTTCAGGCAAAAATAGCGCCAAAACTAAGAGTTCCATTCTTTTAACGACGGGCTTTACCCGTCGTTACTAATATTTTGCCCCTACAGGGCAATGACCTAAATAGTTGCATAAAAACTTAAAATGAAAATCTATTACGACAATCCCTGACTTTCCTATCTGCCCTACCCTTTTTAGATTTGGATCAAATCACTTCAGAAAAAAAGGGGCATCATCCGAAAATGATACCCCTTTAAACTTTATTACAAAATAATAATTACTCGAGTCTGATCAGCTTTTTCTGAATTGCTTGCCCGTTGATGGTGATCACTACGTTGTAAACACCTGCAGGTACATCATTCAGTTTAAGATTGTACATCGTTTCTCCAGCTTTCTGTGCATCAGAAGGTTTGATAGAAGCAATGAGCTTACTCGCACTGTCAAACAACTCAATCTCAACCTTTGAGTCTTGTCCCACCATGACATTTATATTTGTCTCTTCTTTAGCAGGGTTAGGGTACAGACTCACTGATAATGTGCCGCTATGATTTACACTTACCATTTTGCTATATGTATATTGTCCATCAAAATCTGTCTGCTTCACTCTATATACATACACTCCTGGTTTTTCCACATCCTGATCGTTCAAACTATAGTTGCTCACATCTGTTGTGTTGCCTTTAGCAGGAACCTTTCCAGGTATCAATTTAAATTCAGCATCTGATTCCATCCTCCTTTCTACCTCATAGTGACTTGCATTCACTTCTTTGGCAGTACTCCAGGTAATTTCATGGACATTATTGACACGTCGTGCATTTACATCCAGCCAATCTACAGGCAGTACCCCAAAGGCAATACCCATATCAATGTTTTCATTGATTTTACCTGAAGTAAACTCAATTGTTCTGGTTGTATTTGAGCCATTACTGTGATCCACATCACTATCCATGTCATCTGAAGCTCGTCTAGGTAATGTGGCACCATAGCCAGCAGGTGGTGAAAACCGCAAATAGTAGGCCTGTTGTTCCAGATAGTTGATGTTGTAAGTACCATCAGAATCTGTAACGGTTGTGGCAGCAACTTTTCCTGTTGCTTTTTCTATTGCTTCGACTTTCACTCCTTCCACTTTTGGTTCATTACTTTCCTGGATACCATTGACATTGGCATCTCTCCACACCAGGTTACCTGCTTGGGCCATCGGATAGAAACCTGCACCAAGATCACATTTCTCCTGACCAGACAAGACTGTAAACTTATCAGTGGTAGTAGGTCCGTTGGCATTAGTGATATCACTATCATTTTCCTCATTGGTACCTACGTTTGCTCGTGCTCTTACCAGTCCCAATGGAGGCATGATCACTTCTACATAGTACTCGCCCGGAGGAGCACAGAACTTCCAGTAGCCATCATCAGACGGAGTACCAGGTTTATGTCCAGTATATTTGAAATCCCAGATCAACCATGTTCCGAAGTGATTTCTCCACAAGTTCACCTTCAATCCATTGATACCGTTTTCATTAGTATTCCAGATATCATTTTTGTTGATATCATACCATACTAAGTCTCCGATAGGTATACACTTGTAATATCCTGCATCCCATGTCATATCTCTCTCTCCCGGAGCCAGATATGTTGTGGCAGTAGTACGTGGTCCATTTGATCTATCTACATCACTGTCTGTTACATCACTTCCTCTATTGAAGAAGGTCTGTTCAAATCCAGCAGGATCTATGAACTCAAGGTAGTAGTTGCCTGGATACAAGAAGTCAAACAAGTAATATCCATTGATATCTGTGTATGTAGTACCTACGTATGAGCCGTCACCTTTGTAAAGATTCACTTGAACTCCAGCTATTCCTGGCTCACCTGCATTTTGCTGTCCATTACCATTAAGGTCATGCCATACAAAGTCTCCAATGGCTGCAAGTATCAATAAACCTGCATCATAAGTACTATCGAACTCTCCACCTGTGATATTGGTACATGGTCCTAATCCGTTAAGATCTACATCACTATCAAGTCTGTCATTAGCACCTTGATTCTGGAATGTAAATGCACATCCTCTTGGTAAATTACTAATATTAAACTGTACCTGATAATCTCCAGGGATCAAGTTATTGAAGAAATAGAATCCTGTGGCATCAGTTGTAGTAGTCTGTAAAACATTACCTCTACAATCTGTAAGCGTTGCAATTACATTAGCTACTCCTGGTTCTCCCGGATCCTGAATACCATCACCATCTAGGTCTTTCCAAACTGTATCTCCAAGACCTCCTACTACGATCACTTTTTCAGGATCGTGATCGTCTTCATCTTGGTTGAAGTTTGGTCCGTTACCATTGATGACATTATCCCATGGTCCGTCTGGCTCTACTTCGTTTTCACGTGGTGAATTTGTATTACCTACACTGTCTGCATCATCATTTCTGTTGTTACCAACATTATCTTGTGATGATCTGATTTCAGCATAATTCCACCAGTCTTTCACTGCTGGATTTGCATCCAAAGCTACGACTAAGTTTAATGGTATGGTGATACTATCTCCTGGCATCAAGACACTTGTAATGGTGTAATTCAATAAGCCATCAGCCGATGCTGTAGGGGCCGTAATTAAGCTCCATCCTGCATTTGACACTGCATTGAATGTAAATCCGCTTCTCATCTAGTCATTGATTACTATATTTCGAGCAGGAACATTACCTTGATTGAATACTTTTATTCTAAATGTCGCTGTCTCACCAATCATATATGGACCTCTGTTATCTACCGTCTTACGCAATGCCAAGTCAAACACTTGTATCTGATTAGGATCATGGTCGTCCTCATCTTGTGGTGCTCCAGGGTTATTAGGATTGTTCGGATCACCATTGATCTCATCATCTTGTGGTGTATTCGGTTGTCCTCCCGGATCATTATTGTTATTGCCATCTGGTGTACTATCTATATCTACTGGTGGAGTAGGTGTAGATGGATCATTGTCATTAGCTGATTCGATCTCTGCCCAGTTGGTCCATGCTTTTCCTACATTAGTGTAACAAGGTATAACTCTGTTATCTAAAGTAAGCTGAACACTTGCTCCTGCTGCTAGTACACTGCTGTATGTGGTACGTACTTCTCTTGTAGCTGCATTGTATACCCATCCTGCTGCTGTGTTGGCAGGTGTAGAGATATACTCTAATCCACATGGAAGTGTATCGATAATAACTATATCCTTAGCATCTATATTTCCTTGATTGAAAATAGAAATTCCAAATTGTACATTCTGACCATAGCTAAAGCTAGGCAATGCTGTCAATTGCACTTTTCTAAGTGCAAGGTCAAAGACTTTAGGTCCCGCAGGGTCACTATCATCTTCATCATCATCACCTGGACTATTCGGATCATTAGGACTTTCGTCCACTACATCATCATTTGGATCACCCGGATTGACTGGATTGTCGTTATTCGGGTTATTATCCGGTGTGCTGTCTGCATCATCATTATCACGTGGATTTCCACCTGTATCCTCCATTCCGGTGATCTCTGCACCATTAGTATAGACTCGTCCGCCGCCATTGGTTTGTACTAACTTAAGTCTAAGTCTTACTGTGGTGCTTGCCTCCGGTGCTAATGGGCCAGGAATTATTCTAAATACTGCAGGATATGCTCCTGACCATCCTGCATTGATTGCTGGGTCGTAAGTAAATCCTGCTGGTATATAGTCTACCACTTCGATATCCGTCATGGTCACATTTCCTTGATTGAATACATCGATATCAAAGTCTATGATCTGACCATATTTGTATGGTCCTGCTGTAACCATACGTTTTCTCAACGCTAAGTCAACGATCTCCAATCTTTCAGGATCATGATCATCTTCATCATCTCCCGGAGGTAGATTTGGATCCTCTGTCACCTCATCATCGTTTGGAGTATCAGGTTGTCCACCTGGATCATTATTAGGATTGGTATCTGGTGTGCTATCTATATCTGTTGGTGGTTCACTTGGATCATCGCTGTCTCCACCTGTAATCTCACCTATGTTTGTCCAAGCACGAGTACTTCCTACTATACATGGTTGTACTTGCAGATAGATGTCTATCGTTCTGCTTGCTCCCGGTATCAATGAACCTGGTAAGGTAATGGATGCATTTCCTGTAGTGGCATTGTAGGTCCAACCTAATGCGTTGTTACTTGCCGCTACATATTTCATTCCGCATGGTATATAATCTACTAAGTCTATACCGCTAGCCTGAATACTACCCTGATTAAACACTGTGTAAGTAAACTTAACAATATCTCCATATCTGAATGGTCCTGTTGCTGTCGTTGTCTTTCTTTGTGCTAAATCATATATCTCTATTCCAGCCGGATCGTGATCATCTTCGTCTTCATCTGGATTTGGCTTTGGTCCACCACCAGAGATGTTGTTATCATCCGGATCTCCAGGCTCTACATCTCTCTCGTCAGGACGGTCACTACCTGGTGTACTGTCCACATCCGGTCTTGGAGTGCCAGTCTCATCCTCCATACTGGTGATTTCTGAATAGTTGATCCAATTTTTCTCACCACCTGTGGTCTGTCTGACTGTAAGTCTTAATGGCACACAAATAGTATCGCACACTGCAATTGGTCCTGCTACATTGGCCGTTAAATTACTTCCTGAAACCGTCCAAACTCCTGGTGCATTGTTTGCAGCCACATATTGGAATCCTGCTGGTAAATAATCTATCAAACGTACATCAGTCATGATTTGATTACCTTGATTGACAACACAAACATCAAAGTCTAACACTTGGCCATATCTGTATGGGCCAGCTGTCTTCAATGATTTGTATAATGCCATATCAAACACTCTGATCACTGTAGGGTCATGATCGTCTTCGTCTGTTGCAGCTACATTGCTCTTGAATGGTGCCTGTACTACGCCAAGCTTATTAACTCCTACACCTGTGACTACATTGTCACTTGGTGAATTGACTGCTCCACCTGCATCATTATTTCTAATAACATCTGGACGGCTATCAATATCTACTGTTGCCAATGGATCCGCACTATTGTCTCTGCTAATCTCTGCATATACCAACCATCCATCTTCAGCTTTGGTAGGTACTGCTGTAAGATTAAGAGTATATTGTAACGTTTGCCCTGGTGCCAATACTGCACTTGAAACATAAGTTACTGTTCCGTTTCCATTATTTACCCAGCCTGGATTATTGCTTGTACTGAATGTATAGCCCGCAGGTACATATACTGTTACATCAAATCCATTACTTGGTATATTACCTTGATTGGTTACAGTGATCGTTTGTACTACATTATCTCCATAGCTGGAAAGAATATCTGTATTATTGACCATAAACAATGCTAAGTCAAATACTTTTGGCCCGGCAGGGTCATGGTCATCTTCTTCACCTCCTTCATTAGTACTTGTCGTATTGTCATCAGCAGGACCTCCTGGGTACACTGCTCTCTCATCTGGTCCATCACTACCTGGTCTACTATCTACGTCATCTCTAACTGTACCTGTAAGGTCTTCCATTCTTGTGATTTCACTGTAATTGATCCAGTGATTTCTACCACCTGTGGTCATATTGAAATTCAAGAATAAACTTACACACAATGTATCACACAAATCTACTGGTCCTGCTATGGTCCTTACTAGATTACTTCCTGAGACAGCCCATCCTGCATTGCCTGCATTTCCTGCTGCAAATGTGTAACCCGTTGGCAGGTAATCTGTAATCTGAACATTTTGCATGACTGAATTACCTTGATTCACTACACATACTCTGAATTCGTGTACATCTCCATACTGGTATGGCGCAGTAGTAACCAATTGCTTGTACAATGCCATATCAAATACTCTGATCGTCGTAGGATCATGATCATCTTCATCTGTAGCAGCTGTGGTGCTTCCAAATGTTCCTGTCATGTTTCCGTTTCTATCTCTACCTATTCCGGTAAGTACATCATCTGAAGTGGTACCAACAGCACCGCCTGAGTCATTTGTTCTATTATTGTCTGGTCTACTATCGATATCTTGGGTTACCGCAGAATAAACACTGTTGTCTCTGCTGATTTCAGCATAAACCAACCAGCCATTTACGTCTGTCTTGGTAGGTCTTGCTGTAAGATTCAATGTGTAATTGACCGTCTCACCTGGTGTCAGAACTTCTGGTGATACATAAGTCACTGTACCATTTCCATTGTTTACCCAACCTGGATTATTAGAAGTACTAAATGTATATCCTGAAGGCACATGTACAGTTACATCGAATCCATTGGAAGTGATGCTTCCTTGATTAGTTACAGTGATCGTATGTACTACATTGTCTCCATAATTGGCAAGGATATCTGTATCGTCCACAATCATCAATGCTAAGTCAAAGATTTCAATACCCGCTGGGTCGTGGTCATCTTCTTCTCCACCTTTATCCATACTGGTGATATTATCATCCGCTGGGAATCCTGGTTCTACTGCATTTTCTGCAGGTCCATT
This sequence comes from Saprospiraceae bacterium, assembly GCA_016713025.1. Classification (NCBI taxonomy): domain Bacteria; kingdom Pseudomonadati; phylum Bacteroidota; class Saprospiria; order Saprospirales; family Saprospiraceae; species Saprospiraceae bacterium. The sequence continues at coordinate 3,719,421 of JADJPZ010000004.1, forward strand.
ACTTGCTGGATTACTATCAATATCCCAATTGTTTCTCGGTGCTAAGTCATCGTTGTAAGTATCAGTGATTTCAGCATAATTGATCCAATGTTTTTCACCACCGGTTGTTTGCTGTATTCTCAGTCTGATACTGATCATCTGACTTGTTGCTGGTGCTAATGGACCTGTAAGTATATATGTTGCATTAGATCCTGCTGCTGTCCAACCCGGGTTATCTCCTGCGCTGAATGTATATCCTGCTGGTATATAATCTGTTATACGTGTATTACGCATTGGCTCATTTCCTTGGTTGAATACCTCAATGTTGAACTGAAGTAAGTCACCATAAGCGTATGGTCCTGCTGTCACTAAAGTCTTTCTTAATGCAAGATCTATAATCTCGATTCGCTCTGGATCATGATCATCCTCATCTGTGGAAGGTGCTCCGTCACCTGGTGTGCCCGTACCATTACCATCTACAAAATCATCTGCAGGACTATCAGGCTGTCCACCTGGATCGTTAGTCGGACTAGTATCTGGATCACTATCCACATCCTGATTTCCTACATTATTTCCAGAAAGATCTTCAAACTGATATACTTCTGCATAATTATCCCATCCGGTTGTAAAGTTTGTTGTCGGTTGTACTTGTAAATAAATACTTACCGTGGTACTTTGACCTGGCTGTAATGTCAATGGTATAGTTGTAGTGGCACTATTTGGTCCAAAAGTCCAAGTAGGGAAATTTGCACCTAAAGCTGAACCAGTAAAACCTGTAGGAATATAATCAACTACTCTAACGTTTCTAACCGGAAGATTACCTTGATTCAATACTTCTATATCAAACTTCACGACCTGTCCATAACTGAATGGTCCTACTGCAGTCGTAGTTTTTCTAAGTGCTACGTCGTAGAAAGCAGGTCCTGCCGGATCATGATCATCTTCATCTTGCCCTACTGTCGGTCCACCGCCATTGATATTATTATCATCAGGGCTTCCTGGTGTCACTGTATTTTCAGTAGGTGTATTGCTACCTGGGGTACTGTCTGCATCTACAGGCGGCGTATTTGAAGGATTTTGGTCATTGTCTGCAGAACCAATCTCCGCATAGTTGATCCAATCTCTTGTACCACCATCTGTCATACTGTAGGTTAATGAAATCTGTACAGTAGTACTTAAACCTGGAGCCAAAGGTCCTGCTATAGTACGCGTTGCAGTACTTCCCGCTAAAGTCCATCCTGCATTCAATGCACCATTGAAAGTATATCCTACTGGTATATAGTCATTTACAACTATATTGTATGCATCTACATTTCCTTGGTTAAATACTTCGATGTTATATACATGTTGTTGTCCATAAGTATATGGTGCTGTAGTAACCAATGTCTTACGTAATGCAAGATCAAATACTGGTATAAATTCAGGATCGTGATCGTCTTCGTCAGTAGCTGCGGTACCACCACCTACTGGTCCAGTACCATTACCACCTATAAAGTCATCTGCTGGACTTTCTGGCTGTCCACCAGCATCGTTTGTATTATTGCTATCCGGATCACTATCGATATCTTGATTGCCAATATTAGTTCCTGCTTCATCTTCCATTGCTCTGACCTCAGCGTAGTTGGTCCATGCATTAGGCTGTGCACATGCTTGAGCTCTAAGATCGATTCTGATCGTTTTTGATAGACCAGGTGCTAATGAACCCGCACACATCGTTGTTGCTTGCATTCCACTCACTGTCCATGGTTGACTGCCATTCACGTATGTAAAGCCGCATGGAATATAATCCACCACATCAATGTCATATAATGTTACATTACCTTGATTGGTCAGCTCCACATTGAAACTCACCACATCTCCATATCTGTAAGGAGCAGGTGTAACTGTTGTCTTTCTTAAAGCGATATCCACGATTCTAGGTCTTGCTCCATCATGATCATCTTCGTCAGTTAAAGGATTATTTCCACCTACAGTACCAGTACCATTACCTAATACTGCATCATCAGCTGGTGTACCTATGGCACCACCACGGTCATTAGTTGAATTTCCATCAGGTGTACTATCTGCATCAGTGACAGGGTTTCCGCTACCATCAGTTGCAGTTGTGATTTCTGCAAAGTTATCCCAAGCTGTTAAGCCAGATGACATTTCTAAAGTTAAAACAATAGAAATGGTTGTAGAAGCACCTGCAGCCAATGAACCTGGAATAGTTCTAGTTACAGTTGGTGCAGCACCACTCCAATCAGGATTAGCAGCTCCAGAGAAGCTATAACCTGCTGGTATGTAGTCACTCACGACTATATTACTTGCCGTAGTATTACCCTGGTTGATTACTTCAATATTGAAGGTCAAAGGCTGACCATAAGTATGTGGTCCGGCTGTTGCCAAAGTTTTCCTTAAAGCTAAGTCAAATACTTGAATCAACTCAGGATCATGATCATCTTCATCAGTAGATGTAGCAGCATCGCCTGGTGCTCCACCAGTGGCTTTACCATTACCATCTACAAAGTCATCATTAGCACTATCTGGAGAGCCTCCATCATCATTACCATTGGTATTGTCAGGTGTACTGTCTATATCAGCTCCATTCAGGCTATTTCCTTGTGTATCTTCCATGTTTCTAACCTCAGCATAGTTTAGCCATGCATTTGGTGTTGCACAAGGTTTTACTCGTAAATCGATTCTTATCGTTGTCGATGCCCCTGGATTAAGCACCCCTGCAATATTAGTTTGTGCTTGAGTACCATTTAATGTCCAAGTTTGGCTTCCACCAACATATTCAAATCCACATGGTATATAATCCACTACATCAATGTCTGTAAGGGCTACATTACCTTGATTGATCACTTCCACATTGAAGCTTACAACATCTCCGTATCTGTAAGGGCCAGGTGTAGCCGTTGTTTTTCTAAGTGCGATGTCTACTATTCTTGGCGCAGCCGGGTCATGATCATCCTCATCCTCATCAGGATTGGCATTAGGACCACCACCTAATATGTTGTTATCATCCGGATCACCAGGTTGAACTGGGTTATCATTATTTTGAATTCCATCAGCCACACTATCAGCATCATCACCTCTATTGTTCCCTCTATCATCTTGGGCAGATGTCACTTCAGCATAGTTATTCCACGCTGAACCGCCGGCTCCATTTTGTTGAAGAGTTAAAACTAATGGTATTGACACACTTGCTCCTGGAGCTATAGGTCCAGATATTGTTCTGGTAGCTACTGTTGGACCACCTGTCCATAAATTATTGTCTGCAAAGGTATATCCTGCAGGTATATAATCACTTACTATGATATTGGTCGCAGTAACATTTCCTTGGTTATGTACTTCTACATTGAAAGTCAAGGCTTGTCCCCAAGTATAAGGTGCTGCTGTAGTTAATACCTTCCTCAGTGCCAAGTCGAATACTTCTATCTTTACAGGATCGTGGTCATCCTCGTCACTATTTTCATTATTGATGGTGTCATCAGTTCCACTAATTACTCCTCCAAAATCAGGAACGCCACCAGGATCATTACCATTGGTACCATCTGGTGTGCTATCTATATCTGTAGGTAAGGTTGAAGTAGCAGGATCTGTGTCATCAGCTCTTGAAATTTCTGCAAAATTTGTCCATGCATTGTTCAAGTTAGTGTAACACTCCCTGACAATAAGGTCTATCGTCATTGTGGTCGACTGACCAGGATTAAGAGTACCTGTAAATGTTCTAGTCACTTGGCTTCCGGATAAAGTCCAACCTGCATTTGCTGCTGATGCCACAAACTCTAATCCACAAGGAAGATAATCAGTAACTTGGATATTCGTTGCAGGAATATTACCTTGATTGAACACCTCGATCTGATACATTACTGCTTGACCATAACTATAGCTAGGAGTAGCTGTCAATTTCGTCTTGCGAAGGGCTAAGTCAAAGATTTTCGGCCCAGCTGGGTCATGATCATCTTGACTGCCTACACCAGTATCTGTCGTACTTGCAGTATCATTATCTCCCGGGCCGTCAGGTAAAATGTTATTCTCATTTGTACCATTGCTACCTGGTGTACTATCAGCATCAACAGCTGGATTTCCAGCCCCGTCTTCTGCAGATGCTATTTCCGAATAATTTACCCAAGATTTATTAGTAGTTGTTGTCGTGATTCTGGTCAATACCAAATCTAGGTTCAACGTCATACTTGCACCTGGAGCTAAAGGTCCTGCTATGGTACGAGTAATCGTAGGAGCACTGCCCGTCCAACCATTATTTGATGCAAAAGTATAACCAGCTGGTATATAATCATTTACAACTATATCCGTCGCTGTTACATTTCCTTGATTAAATACGGTAATGGTAAAATTGTGCGTCTGTCCATAAGTATATGGTGCCGCTGTATTTAATACTTTGGTCAATGCTAAATCAAAAACAGGCACTAATTCTGGGTCATGGTCATCCTCATCTGTAGCGGCTACACCACTTCCAGGAGTTCCCGTACCATTACCATTGATGAAGTCATCTGCTGGTGAATCTGCTTGACCTCCTGAGTCATTTCCATTTGTATTGTCAGCATCGCTATCGATATCTGCTGTACTTACGTTGGTTCCAGATGTGTTTTCCATGTAACTTACTTCTGCATAATTTAAATATGCGTTTGGAGTTGAACATGGTTGCAATTTAAGTGTAATCGTTAGATTTACGCTCGCTCCAGAAGCCAATGGTCCAGCTATTCTTGTCACTGCATTAGATCCAGCTACAGCCCAAACCTGACTACCACTTACATAAGTAAATCCACATGGTATATAATCTGTTACATCTATGTTCTGTAACGCTACACTACCTTGATTGGTCACCGCTATATTGAAAGTGATATCCTGACCATAGCTGTATGGACCTGCTGTAACTGTTGTTTTTGCTAATGCAATATCTATTATTTGAGGCCCTGCTGGGTCACTATCATCCTCATCTTCATTTTGACTTGGACCATTGCCATCAACATTATTGTCATCAGGATCTCCTGGATTGACTGGATTATCATTACCTACTATAGCATCTGGTGTACTATCCGCATCTGTACCTCCCGTAGCTGCAGATATTTCTGCTCGGTTGACCCAGTTTGGTGGTGTACCTGATGCTGGTGTGATAAATGTAAGTTGTAACGGAACTACTATACTTGCTCCAGCGGCTAAGCTTGGTATGGTATTGGTAATCGTAGGATGTGATCCAGTCCAACCATTATTAGCTGCAAATGTATATCCATTTGGTATATAATCTGTAACTACAACATTGGTTGCACCTACATTTCCTTGGTTATACACTGTAATATTGAAGGTCAATAACTGTCCATTTGTGTATGGACCTGCTGTAACCAATTCCTTTTTCAGTGCAAGGTCGAATACATTTACCAATGCTGGATCCTGGTCGTCTTCATCTGTAGCTGCAGTACCACTATTTGGTGCACCTGTACCATTACCATTTAAATGATTATCCGCTGGGCTTCCTGCTAATCCTCCAGCATCATTATTTGGACTTTGATCTGGATCACTATCTATATCAAACTGACCAATAGCATTACCACCCACATCTGTAAATGAACTGATTTCGGCTACGTTCAACCAAGCATTTGCTGTTGCACTTGGTTGTAGGGACAACACTAAATCTACCGTCGTACTACCTCCCGGTGTCAATGGACCTGGAATAGTTCTGGTGATTAATGGTGCTGAACCAGCCCATCCATTATTTGAACTAAAAGCAAATCCAGCAGGTACATAATCAGATACCATTATATTGGTTGCTGTTTCATTACCTTGGTTTGCTACTGTTATTCTAAATGTTATATTTTGACCATAGGTGTATGGCCCAGGTGTTATGATCTCTTTGATCAAGGCTAAGTCCACGATGCGAACAGTTGCCGGATCATGATCATCCTCATCAGATATTGGATCCGTTCCACCTGGTGTACCTGTTCCATCACCAGTGAGCACATTATCACTTGGGGTTCCAACTGCTCCACCTGCATCATCTGATGGACTGTCGTTTGGAGTGCTATCGACATCATTTGTACGCCCTCTTGAGTCTGTACCGGCAGTGATTTCTGCAATATTAAGTACATTGGTAGGATTAACTGTACTATTTACTACCATATCTATAGGTATCGTCACACATGATCCTGCTGGCAATCCTCCTGCTGGTAAACCCATACCGGGCGTGAGTGTTCTGACTGCATTGGCTCCAGAAGCTGTCCAACCATTGTTGGCAGTAAACGTAAATCCAGTTGGCACATAGTCAATCAAACTCACACTTGTTGCAGGGTCTGTACCCTGATTGCATATCTGGATATTGAAAGTAATGGTTTGTCCAATACTAACAGGTAAATTATCACTCTTTTGCTTTATCAGAGCCAAATCTAGATATCCGCAATCTCGTGTCTGTACCGTAATAGGACAACACAAGCTGACTAAACATCCCGTTCCGTCAGTAGCTGTGTATCTAAATACTTCTGATCCGTCAGACATTCCAGGTGTTGTAGTAGAGACAACTAATTGTCCCGACCCAACATTGACATTGGCAGCATTGAACCATTGCACATTTGTCAATCCGCCAGGTGCAGTAAGCGTTATGGTTTGTGGTCCCGGATTTCCAGGCGTATCACAAATAAACTGTACAGGTGTAGAACATCCTGCGCTACAACTTGCCTGAGGACCAACTACCACTGTACGTTGACATGACAAATCAGTTTTGTCAGTAATTGTAAGTGTGTAGCTTTGACCACTGCCTGCAGTGCCATTGCCCAGCACCACGGCAAATGCCGACCCATACGTCCCTTGTTGTGGTGTCACTGTAGTACCTCCGCTGACATCTATCCAAAATCCTTGCGTACTACCCGACGTAGCCGCGACATTTAGATTGAATTGGATAGCATCATCTGACGGCGAGTCTGTTCCCTGATTTTGACAAGAAACAACACTTGCAGTGGCAGATGTGATACTACACTGACTCCAAAGATTTTGTGCTCCAGTAAGGAAGAGCAACATTATAAAAGTCTGTAAAATACTTTTCATTACTTTGAGGTTAAGTGATTTGAATAAATAAAATTCCTCTCCTGGAGGCTTACCATGAAATTTAACGCTTTCATATGAGGGATGCCTGAGAAACATAGAATAAAATTTTAAATGTGAGTGAATTGTGCCTATTTGAAAAAAGTAGTATATAATCTTTGTGTGGTATTTTTTCAATTATATTGATCCCTTTCATACAAAATGAAGAGAGTATACTTTTCAATATTATGAAAAGTAAAAACATTATAATAGCAAGTGAATTAAAGTGTAAATCGCTCATTTTGAAATAATTAAATGCATTAATAAATAAGCAAAATGCTAATTTATTCGTTGTTCTATTATCTCAAAATGCACGTAAAGCGCAGATTGCTTAGGTTTGTAGGGGCAAATATATTACACATTTATTTAATATTAAAATTTTTTTACTTTTTTTTTACTTTTTTTTTATTTTAATATTCATGAGTCATTTTGTCATGAATTTATTTTTTAAAATTCTCTCCATTAATCAGGAAATTAGGATATCTGGATAATTTCCTTTCACAAATTATTGTATCAAGCTTGCTAAATGCATGGCATCTGTTAAATTTTTCTTAAATATACGAATTCTTTCGTACAAGGTGTTGACAATACGAATAGCTTCGTATATCTTTGTTTCGTTTTTAAATGTAAACTTTAATATGTCTAAATTGAGACCAACAGAATCCGAACTTGAAATCCTCCAGATCCTATGGAGAAAAGGGGCTTCAACTGTCAGAGATATCAATGATCTGCTCAATCTTCGCAGAGATGTGGGTTATACAACTACACTCAAATTCATGCAAATCATGAATGAGAAAGGATTGGTCATCAGAGATACTACCACCAAAGTCCACATCTATATGGCGGCTGTTAAAGAAAACGAAACAAAAAATAATCTTATGGAAGCTTTTATCAATGTGACATTTCAGGGTTCTGCTATGAATCTGGTGATGCAGGCATTGGGCAATTCCAAGTCATCTCCCGAAGAATTGAAAGAACTGAAATCTCTGATAGATCAAATAGAAAACAATACCTGATATGATATCTGATATGTTATTACCACAACCCGAAATCATCAATGCATTGGTTTGGACGCTGTTGCACTCTGTGTGGCAGTTTGCACTGATAGCATTATTGATGTCCTTTTTGTTGAAGAGATATGAAACCGGCGGACCTGAAAAAAGATACTTTATTGCCTTGGTTAGTCTTTTGGTGGCCTTTTTTACGGGTGTTGGTACTTTTTTATATTATCTTAATCTATCAGCATCAGATCACACAAATACGTTCATGCAAACTATCCAATGGAGCGAAAACGGGTCACTGGCGGCCAATGGATTTTCTGACGATCTTTTTTTATGGATTGAAAGACATCAACACCTCATATTCTACTTCTGGATATCCGGAGTAATACTTTTCAGCATCAGATTTATTTTGGCAGCTTTGTATTCAGAGTTTTTATCTTCATCATTTATACATGTCTATTGTCAGGATACCTTTAAAGCATTCAAAAAGGTAAGCCAGCATTACAACATTCATGGAAATATAAAAATAGGTGCCAGCAAATATGTGACAAGTCCACTTATCCTCGGTTTCGTAAAACCCATCATATTGTTTCCTGTGAGCCTTATCAACCAATTGGATATTCGGGAAACTGAGGCCATTTTAGCACATGAATTGGCACATTTTGTAAGGAAGGATTTGTATGTCAATGTGGTGCAAAATCTGATAGAAGTAATTCTGTTTTATCACCCGGCCATATGGTGGATATCTGCCAATATCAAATTAGAAAGAGAAAGTTGCTGTGACGATATGGCTACCCAATATCTGGGAGACAAGCTATTGTACGCCAAAACACTTCTGAAAATTCAGGAGATGTCACAAAACCATTCTCAACCGGCATTAGCCATGTACTACAGCAAAAAAGAAAGTTTTTTTTCTAACCGTATAAAACGTATATTAAACATGACACAAACACGCAATTATCTCAAAGAGAAGATTTTCACATCAGTATTACTTATTTTGATCATGATGGTGGCCACTAAAAATCTTAGCGGCACGTCAGACAAAAACCAGAAAGACAACACTTTGGCAAATCAAAATATCTTTGTTTCACCGAATACTATAGATTCCATCCCAAACAAAAAGGAATCGGTACGAATTCAAAAAAGGACGAATGACAAGGACTATAAAATAGCCATTGAAGATGGTAAAATCACAGAACTTGAAGTAGATGGAAAAAAAATCGATGAAAAGGATTATGACAAATATGAAGATATCATCGCTGAAGCAAAGCCGGGAAGATCGGGTGATGGCTCAAAAAGAATGTTTTTCTTTGATGGAGATCACGACGGTCCTATGGTATTGAGATTTGGTCAGAATCCTGATTCCTTTTGGTACGATTATAAAACATTGAAGGATTTTCCCGGCAAGTTCAGGTCTTTTGATTTTAACAATGATATGTTGGATGAAAATATCAAACAACAGCTTAAGGAATACAAAATCCTTATGGAGGATTTCAGAGGAAAAATGTTTGATAAGAAACATTTTGAAGACATGCAAAAATCATATGGCATCACTGAAGAACAAATGAAAAATATGCAAAAACAGATGGAAAACTTCAGATTCAATTTTAAAGACCTGGACAGCATGGGATTTGGGCTAAGAGAATTTAAGTTTCCGGAATTCAATTTTGAAGACTTCAATGGTTTTAAAATCCATCCATTCGGTGATGAAAATGAAGACATTTTGGAAAGAATCAATCCGGAAGCAAGGACAAATAACTTTTCTGATGCCCTTGGTAATGCTTTGAACAAAGACGGATTACTCATTCCGGGTCAGGAAAACAAAGTGGAACTTTCAGGAAAACATCTGAAGATCAATGGCGAAAAGCAGCCCAACAACATATATCAGAAATACAAAAGGATTTTTGAAGAAGCCTCCGGATCTACATTGGAGAAAAATTCAAAACTTCAGTTTAATTTTCTGGGTAAGGAATCAAAAAGGAAGTTTAGGGTGTATTAGATCAATACCCTAATATTTTAAATTACGCTATCGCCTACAATGCATACAGAGAGGATAATCCATCGTTTTTACCCTGACCCTAAAGGGAATCAATTGATTATCAATGAAGTAAAGTTGCAGTACCAATGTATTACTTACATTTTTTAACACACCCAATAGCAAGAAATATGTACTGATAAGATAATCAATAGTTTTTTACCCTGACCCTTATATGTTTGCATTTTAAAAATTAATGGTTTCAAGATAAACAAATAATTTATAACTTGGCGGTTGAAGGGGAACACCCCTTGATACTTAGATATCGTCCTTTAGTGTCCCTTTCGCCAAGCTTAATCATGAGGTATAACTTGATACATTGATATCGTATAACATAAGGGAATGTAAGGCTTGACACTTTTTTTAACACATTTTAAAGTAATTTATGTATGAAAGTTGGATTTGGAGGACTGGACGCAAGTAAAGGTTATTGTGATTTCAGTTTAATTTCGAAGGGTAATGAATTTACTAATCGCAGGATGAATTTTATTGATAATCAATCCGGTCTTGATGAACTCAAAAAGTCTTATCACAGGCACTTTTGTCTATTGATAAAATTTATTTGGCTATTGAAAGTACCGGTGGGTATGAAAACAATTGGTATAATCAATTGGTAAGTTTTGATAAGCGAATCATCATGTTCAGGATTAATCCGTTGCGGACACATCATGAGTCAAAAAAGAATATGCATCGCAATATTAATGACGCCATCAGTAGTGAAATTATAGCTAGGCATGTATCTGAAAATTATGAAGAACTAGAGAAAGCCAAGCCTAGATCCTTACATTTTTATACTGCGAAACAGATGCACAAAACTATACAAGGATTTATTAAACAAAAGACGAGAAATATCAACCAACTTGAGAAAGTAGTGTATAGTTGTATTCCTGGTCTTTTAACTTTTAGTAAAAATGGCATGCCAAAATACATGTATAAATTACTTCAAAAGTATCCATCAAAGGCAAAGATATTAAATGCGAAAACAGCTTCTTTGGCTAAAATCAAAGGGTTAACCATGGAGAAGGCTAAGGCCATCCAAAAAGCGGTGAAGCTAGATTCAGGGTCGGGTAATACGATACTTACTGAGCTAAATATTAAAACATTGGCCCAAACTATTAACTTATTCTCCACCCAGATCAAAGAACTTCAATCAGAACTTGCTAAACACGGAGCCAACGACTTAGCGGATTTCTTAGTCACAATTCCTGGTTGCGGCATCGAGTCAGCAGTGTCATTAAGCATAGAAATAGAAGATATAAATCGATTTAACAGTGCCGCATCACTTTGTTGCTATTTTGGAGTACACCCAGAAAACCATACAAGTGGTGATATATCAAAGAAACCTAAAATGAGCAAAAAGGAAGTAGTTCATATAGGGGTACAATAGACATGGTAGCTAAAAATGCGATTATGTATGACCCTTATTTTAAAGAGGTATATTCAAATCAAAGAGCGAAAGGTAAGACCTATAACGATGCTTTAGGTGTAATAATGAACAAGTTAACAAGAGTGATCTATGGTATGCTTACAAACAAAGAGGCATACGATTCATCAAAACCTAAAACACAAAAAAACAAACCAGTAGACGCAGATCAGCAAATAGAGAAGTTGGAAAAAGAAACCGCAGATTATAAGGCAGAGCTAGAAAAGATGCAAAACGCACCAGTTTCTCGAAGAGCAGAAAATAAAATAAAAAAGGCAATGGAAGAGTCTCAAAACTCAATTGAAGAGTTGCGCACGAGATCAAAACCATTACCAAGTGCAAACATATAAATTTGTTTGAACTTGGTAATAAAAAACACCGCCAAATATTATAAAATCAACGGTATAACTAAAGGGAAACAATTGATTATCAATGAAGTATAGTTATTAGAACATTTTGTATTTTTTGTAAGGGACACATTATTGAGAATTAAAAAACAAATTTTTAAAAATATCAGTTAATACTTTAATTAAAAATCCAAATAATGAAATCTAAATTTTATGTTATCCTGTGTATGTTAGCGGTGGCGATTTTACCAAATTTTGCATCAGCACAACAAAACAAATCAGACTATAAAAAAGTAGTCATCATCAAAAAGTCCAATGAAAATGGCAAGGTGACCGAAACCAGACAGGAAGCGGAAGGCGAGGCTGCTGAAGATTTGATGAAATCGATGTCACCTGACGATATAGAAACGATCAATGTCGAGAAAGATAAAAACGGTGACAAGAACATTAAAATAATAACTAAATCAGCTTCAAAATCCAAAATCGTGTCAAATGATAAGGATGGAGGTAAGACAATAGAAATCACTTCCGACAACAAGGATGGCAAAACCATCGAAAAGTATAAAATCATCAAAAAGGATGGCGAAGGAGAAAAAGTGATAGAATGGGACGGGACGGGAGAAATGCCGGAAGAAATGAAAAAAGAGATGGGCAAAATCAATATCAATAAAAATATGGATGGTGAAAAAATGGAAATCACGGTTGATGTTGAAAACGATGACGATGGTGGCAGTAAAGAAGATAATAAAATGATCATCGTACGCAGAGGTGGTAAAGATAAAATGCGCAAGGAAATCGAATGGATAGAAAGAGACGGAGCAGGATTCGGACCTGAAGGAAGACACAGAAACTATAACTTCAATGATGAAAATCCTAATAACAATAAGGCATCTCTGGGCGTCATGATAGATGATACCGATGATGGCGTTGTGATTACCGATATGACCGAGGGGTCAGCAGCCGGTGCCGCCGGACTCAGAAGAGGTGATGTACTACTTAAAATCAATGACAAGTATATATTTACATCCAATGGACTTATAGATGCATTAAAACCATACAATCCCAATGAGGCCGTAAAAGTCAGATATATCAGAGAAGGAAAAGAAAAGTCAGTCAGTGTGACTTTGAAGGCGAGGAAGTAGGAGTGTCTTTTAACTTTTATGCATGAGCATATGTGAAGCACATTCAGGCAAAATGGTGAAATGTTAAGCATGCTCCAAACGCTCTAAAATACTATTATAAATCTATTTAAAACTTTAGAAATGAGAATCCGATTCATGGTGCTCATAGGCTTGGTTATTGCCATTAATTCAACTTTGACAGCACAAAATAATGATACATTTGATGGCTATTTTAATGAAATCAAAGCATCAACGAAGAAGTATAAATCATTGTGGAATAAGGATCTGTATGGACCACTTATACTTGTAGATCCCAAGACAAGAATAGTACACTCCAACTATTCTGATTCACTGGGCATTCTCAAAAAAAATGGAAAGATATACTCAGGTGTGTTGCCATATGAAATTAATATAGCAAATACAGCTTTTAACTGGAATGGACGTAGGTGGACCATGATCATGTTACCTGTTTCTGATTCTAAAATTGAGAGGGTATCTCTGCTGGCTCATGAATTATTTCATGCGAGCCAACCTGCATTGGGCTTTACACTTTCAAATGCGGATAATAATCACCTTGATCAAAAAGAAGGAAGAATTTATTTGCGTCTCGAGATGGAAGCATTAAAAAAATGTATTAATGCAAAAAACAAAACTGAACTCAAAAAATTCCTAATCGATGCATTTGCATTCAGAAAATACAGAAATTCTATCTACCCCGGATCTGCCGATACTGAAAACATCCTCGAATTGAATGAGGGAATTGCCGAATACACAGGATTGGTCATCAGTGACAGAAACAAAATCCAAACTGTTGAACATTTTAATAATTACCTGAATTCATTCTTTAATAACCCCACTTTTGTGCGCTCATTTGCTTACCATACTATACCTGTGTATGGATATCTGCTGCGACAAACAAAACCATCCTGGAATCAGGAAATTAAATACTCCACAAATCTGGTTGACTATTTTATACAATCTTTTCAAATATCACTTCCGGAAGATTTAAAGTCATATATCAATACTAAGAAAGATTTTTATAATGGAAAGCAAATAAGTACAGAAGAAAATTTACGGGAGGAAAACACTTTGAAGCTTGTAGCCGAGTATAAGAATAAATTCACAGTCCAACCCCATGTAGATATCTATTTTGAACAAATGAATATTTCTTTTGATCCTGGAAATATTATGCCTGTAGAAAACCTTGGAACTTATTATCCTGATCTTAGAATTACTGACAACTGGGGCATATTGTCGGTAAAAAAAGGTGCTCTAATTGGTCCGAATTGGGAAAAAGTTTCCGTAACACTTCCTCTAAAAATAGAAAATAACAACATTGAGGGCGAAGGATGGAAGCTTGAATTGAAGGAAGGATACCATCTCAGAAAAGATGAAATATCGGGACATTTCAAGGTGGTAAAGGTATGATCCTCTGATTTCTACCTCGTATCAATTTAGCTAAAAAAAGTAATTGCGGATGAAATTATTGAAATAAGAAATCATTTATTCGTCACTCCAAACAACTTTTTGCCAATCCATAAAAGAAAGTTGAATCATCCTATTCTGATAAATTAGTATATAAAACGTTAATATAAAGAATATATGTCGGCGATAATATCCCAAAATCATATTTTTGCATTCGTTTTTCAAAAATAATCTAAATATATTTATGGTACATACAGAAAAAACATTGGCTTACAAAGTCAAAGATATCAGCCTTGCTGAGTGGGGAAGAAAAGAGATTACCCTTGCAGAGGCTGAGATGCCAGGTCTTATGTCTCTGAGAGAAGAATTTGGTCAATCCAAACCTCTACAGGGTGCGAGGGTTGCTGGTTGTCTTCACATGACAATTCAGACAGCTGTATTGATAGAAACATTAAAAGAGTTGGGCGCTGAAGTGACCTGGTCTTCTTGCAATATTTTTTCCACTCAGGATCATGCTGCTGCTGCGATTGCTGCTGCCGGAATTCCTGTTTTTGCCTGGAAAGGTATGAATGAAGAGGAGTTTGACTGGTGTATCGAGCAGACCTTATTTGCATTTGAAGATGGCCAACCACTCAATATGATCCTAGATGATGGAGGTGATCTTACCAATATGGTTTTTGACAGATATCCTGAACTCGTAGATGGTATCAGAGGTCTTTCAGAAGAGACCACTACAGGAGTACACAGGCTTTACGAAAGAGAGAAAAAAGGCACATTAAAACTTCCTGCTATCAATATCAATGACTCAGTAACCAAGTCAAAATTTGACAATAAGTACGGGTGTAAAGAGTCTTTAGTGGACTCAATCAGACGCGCTACTGATGTGATGATGGCAGGTAAGGTTGCTGTTGTAGCGGGATATGGTGATGTAGGAAAAGGGTCTGCTGCTTCTCTGAGAGGTGCCGGATGCAGAGTGGTAGTAACAGAGATTGACCCTATCTGCGCTTTGCAGGCGGCTATGGATGGTTTTGCTGTCAAAAAAATGGATACGGCCCTTATAGAAGCTAGTATCGTTGTCACTGCGACGGGAAACAAAAACATCATCAGAGAAGAACACTTCAGAAAGATGAATGACAAAACCATAGTTTGTAATATAGGTCACTTTGACAATGAAATCGATATGGCTTGGTTGAACAAAAATTATGGCCATACCAAAGATGTCATCAAGCCTCAAGTAGATCTTTACAACATAGATGGCAAAGATATCATTCTGTTGGCTGAAGGTCGTTTGGTGAATTTAGGTTGTGCTACAGGTCACCCTTCATTTGTAATGTCCAACAGTTTTACTAATCAGGTATTGGCACAGCTTGAACTTTGGACCAATACCGACAAATATGAAAACAAAGTGTATACCCTGCCAAAACATCTTGATGAGAAGGTGGCAAGATTGCACCTCGCAAAGATCGGTGTTGAACTTGAAGAGTTGAGTGCTGATCAGGCTGAGTATATAGGTGTCACTGTACAAGGACCATACAAACCTGAATATTACAGATATTAAGATCTTATTTCTTAATTGCATAAAACACAAAGGGGAAATTCTGTAATGAAAACAGAATTTCCCCTTTTTAATTCAACTTTGTCACTTTCATCAAAATTTAATCAACCTGAAACCTGATATTTTTTAATATACTTAAAGTTAAAAGTATAGGTAAACTAGGGTCACAACTGTTGGGTTAACCCAACAGTTTCCTATCAATCAGAAAGTCCGTATAATTTAACAAAGTAGAATTAATTGTAGAGACTATTTGTTCGAAAAAACTAAAATGAAAGGAAGCTATTTAAGGCGTAATCAGCAATCCTGATCTCTTAAGCATCGCTTCAGGTTTTGGTTCTCTTCCACGAAATTTTTTGTACAATTCCAGTGGTTTTTCACTTCCACCTTTTGACAAGATATTATTCCTGAAAGATGCGGCGACATCTTTGTTAAAAATTCCCTTTTCCTTAAAGAGGTCAAATGCATCCGCGTCCAGGACTTCTGACCACTTGTAGCTATAATAACCTGCAGAATATCCTCCTGCAAAAATATGTGAAAATGCAGTACTCACTGAATATCCGGATGTTTCAGGATATAATTTATGAGTGATATCAGCTTGTTTTTCAACTTCAGCTACTGTCTTACCGGAGGGAACGGTAGAATGCCAGGACATATCTATGAGCCCCAGACCCAACTGTCTTATTGTGGCTGTTGCTGCCATAAAATTGGCACTTTCTCTGATTTTATTGATCAGATCATCTGGTATGACTTCACCTGTTTCATAGTG
This sequence comes from Saprospiraceae bacterium, assembly GCA_016713025.1. NCBI lineage: Bacteria > Pseudomonadati > Bacteroidota > Saprospiria > Saprospirales > Saprospiraceae > Saprospiraceae bacterium. The sequence goes on from JADJPZ010000004.1 coordinate 3,736,150, forward strand.
TTTTGCAAATAATTTAAGCACTTCCTTTTCTGATACAAAATTTTCCATCAATTGGCTGGGTAACTCTACAAAATCCCAAGCCACACTTGTGCCGCTAACACTTGCATATTTACCTTGCGCCAGCATATCGTGCAGTGCGTGTCCAAACTCGTGATACAATACTTCCACTTCACCGAAAGTAAGCAATGATGGTTTTGTATCAGTAGGCTTGGAAAAATTACAAACATTGACTACATGTGGTCTGTATTCTTTACCGTTTTCTACCCATTGGCTCCTCAAAGTATTATTCCAGGCTCCTGCTCTTTTTCCCGGTCTTGGGAAGTAATCTCCGTACCAGATAGCCATAAGTTTTCCTGTTGCATCATACACCTCATAAGCTACTACATCTTGGTGCCAGGTTTTGATTTCTTTGTTCTGTCTGAAAGTAAGACCAAAAAGACGATTGGCCACATCAAACATCCCATTCAGTACATTCTCAAGCTTAAAATATGGTTTGAGTATCTCATCATTGATATTAAACTTTTCTTTTTTAAGTTTTTCGGCATAATATGCAAAGTCCCATCTTTGCAACCTATCATCTGTAAATCCTTGTGACTTAGCAAATGAAATTAACTCCTTCAATTCCCGATCGGCAGCAGGCTCAGCGTATTTTCTTACATCTTCCAAAAATCCATTACGATAGTCGTGCTATTGGCCATACGTTCTTCGAGGATATAATCAGCCCAGGTGTCATAGCCTAATAATTGAGCCTTGTCATATCGTAATTTTACCACTTTTTCAATAATGGCATTATTATCATTTTTGTTTCCTTTGGCACATCGACTGTTGAATGCTTTAAATAATTCTTCTCTCAAGTCTCTGTTATCAGCATACTGCATAAATGGGCCATAGCTTGGTGCCTGCAATGAAAACAACCAACCTACTTTACCAGCCTTTTTTGCAGCTGATGCAGCTGATTCTTTTACAAATACCGGAAGCCCAGACAATTGACTTTCGTCTGTGATGTGTTTTGAATAGTCATTGGTTTCATTCAATACATTTTCAGAAAATTTTATAGACAAGTCAGATAATTCTTTGTTGATGGCTCTCAACTGATCCTTTTTTTCAGGAATAAGATTGGCTCCGTTTCTTGAAAATCTTTTATACGTTTTATCCAGAAGCATATAACTCTCCTTGTCCAGTTTGAGTTTATCTTTTTTGTTGTACACTGACTTGATTCTGGCAAAAAGTTTTTCGTTGAGAGAAATATCATTGCTGTATTCCGTCAGAAGCGGAGATATATCTCTCACATTTTTTTGTATAGCTGGATTTGTCTCAGCTGAATTCAGGTTAAAAAGCACTTTGGATATTCTGGTAATACCCTTTCCGGATTGCTCCAGAGCGACAACAGTATTGTTAAAAGATGGCTTTGCTTTATTTTCAGTTATTTTCTGAACTTCTGCTCTTCCATCTTTCATAGCTTGGGTCATAGCAGGCATAAAATCATCCGGTGTAATCTTGTCAAAAGGTACGGTACCAAAAGGGGTATTGAATTCTTTGGTAAGTACATTTTCTTTTGGTGCTGCTGTCTGTGCAAATGATGCCACATGAAGGGTCAATGTTATCACTACTAAAATCGTTTTCATTTGATGTTTATTAAAAATGTGGTCAAAGATATAGATTTCAGATAACAACGTTATTATAGTGAAAAGAAAATATTCTGCAAAAAACTTATATCACAATATATTGTAAATTAATTAACGTGAATTCGGGTTAAGGTTGTTTTTTATAGTACTTCTTAAAATAATAGGGGTGTACCCTATAATCTTTGTAATCATAGTCCCAAAACATATAATCCTTGCAAGGGAAAGATTTAGATAGGGTAAAAACAAAGAAAAATTCCTTATCTAAACGACAATGAAACAAGAGTATGTTTAAAGTATTTTTAAAATTTTTCCTTTGGCTTCAAATTGCAAAATATAAACATGATCTCAGTTTATTTTTTAGTTTTGCAGATTGCAAATATTAATTTTATTCATTAATGAAACATCCTCCTGTTTTTACCGAAGATTTTGTTGTATTTGGCATATTGATGCTGATACTAGGGTTTGTATTTTATACTTCATCAAGTAGCAATACATTCTGGAAAAAATTTTATACCATTTTCCCATCATTATTGATGTGTTATTTACTGCCATCTATCCTTAGTTCACTGAATATCATCTCACCGGAATGGAATGTAATGGACAGTACCGGCAATTTTGTTATGGATGAAAATATGAAGCCCGTTACTGCAAAATTATCTATATACAAAGTAGCCAGTAGACTATTATTGCCCGCAGCACTTATCCTGATGACCTTAAGTATAGATATGAAGGCACTATTTGGCTTGGGAAATAAGGCATTGATCATGTTTCTCACAGGAACGGTGGGAGTTATCCTGGGAGGACCTATAGCTGTCCTGATAGTTTCTGTTTTTTCACCTGAGACAGTAGGTGGTGCCGGTTTTGATGCAGTCTGGAGAGGCTTGTCTACCCTTGCAGGTAGTTGGATTGGTGGAGGAGCCAATCAGACAGCCATGCTGGAGATATACCACTATAATCAGGAGAAATACGGGGCAATGGTGTTAGTTGATATCGTTGTGGCCAATATCTGGATGGCCATCTTACTTTATGGAATAGGAAAAAAAGAAACCATTGACCGATTTTTTAATGCTGACAATACGGCCATCGAAAAACTAAAAGAAAAGGTGTCTTCTTTTAGTGCATCAATCAGCAGGATGCCTACACTGAAAGATTATATGATCATCTTGGGTGTAGTATTTGGAGCTGTGGGTTTATCACACTGGGCAAGTGTAGTTATTCCTGATGCATTGGTCTCTGTTTTTCCATCGGTAGGAGACAAATCAAGTATGCTCAGTACCTTTAGCGATGGTTTTTTCTGGATGATTACAGTTGCTACTGCCTTAGGAATCATGTTTTCATATACGCCTATCAAAAATTATGAAGGAATGGGTGCCAGCAAATTGGGAAGTGTTTTGATTTACATTCTGGTGGCTTCTATAGGCATGCGTATGGATTTGTCATCGGTGCTCAGCAATCCCGGCCTCATAGTAGTGGGTTTGATATGGATGAGTATTCATGTCACTTTGTTGGTTGTAGTAGGTAAGATTATTAAAGCGCCATTCTTTTTCTTAGCTGTAGGCAGTCAGGCCAATATAGGTGGAGCGGCATCTGCCCCGATAGTTGCCAATGAATTTCACCCGTCTCTGGCAAGTGTTGGTGTATTACTGGCAATATTTGGATACGTCATCGGGACTTACGGGGCGATCATCTGTGCTATGTTGATGGAGATGGCAGCACCTGTTTAAAATAATGAAAAAAGGGTTTGGTAAGCAATGACTTACCAAACCCTTTTTAAAGTCGTCCACTATCCAAAAAAGTGGAATTATAATTTATAGCTCAGACCCACTGTGTAGTAATTCTGAGTCTTTGCTACTTCCTGCTCTGAATATCTCAGTGCAAACTCCACACCTACTCCGATACCATTAAACAGGTTAAAGCCCAACCAGTTGGTCCAAGTCCCATTATGAAGAGAAGGACTTGCATTTTTATAGCTTAAAAATCCGGCAAGATTTGTCCTCCAGTTGATTCCTTTTGAGATTTCTGTATTATAATCTCCCACAATTTTACAACCCAAAGATGGAGAAAATTTTGTATCATCTTTTGCAAATACAAAGTTGTAGTTAAGCGGGTGAAAAACGAACACCATGTTTTTCATTGGAGTATAGGTCACCCCGACTCCAAGGTCAAGATATCCCGGATCATTAAATTTTCTAATGATAGACGTTCTATATTCTCCAAGAGCAGATGCAGCCAGCTTACTTGTAATATTGTATCCAAATAAAGAAGTTACATTAAAAACATCTGCAATCGGCTCAAATTTTGGTTCGTTGGCAGAAGTTTCTGTTCCTTTTTTCAATTTTTGCCATCCGAGATTGAGGCTCCCTGCATTTCTCCAGAAATATTTTGACTCTATCTGATTGGCAAATGCATTGAAGCTGCCCATGAGGGTAGTTGCTCTTGAGTCTTTAAGATCTCCTGCGGCAAACCATTGATTTCGTCCCAGGAAATTGGCGCCCAATGTTCCGAATGCTCCTTTGTACCAACCTGGAAAGGATGAAATTTTACCATTTAACCCCGAGATTTCTGCCTTGATTGCATCAGCTTGTGCCTGGATGGGTGCCGCTTTGGCTTCGAGGTCTGCTTTTTGTTTTTTGAGTTCCTCCAGAGTTTGAGCCTGACTGACAAAAAATGTCATTGTCAAAAATAAAAGTGTTATTACCTGTTTCATACTGTCTGTTTTTAATTGATTAAATAAAATTGTTCTGTTTGTTTATAAATGAATTTCAATATTATGCTGAAGGATTTTATTCAATGGGATGATGACGGATTTATTGTCTGATCGAATAGTTACGGAAGATTTATCCACATTGGAAATGGTGCCTGTCACACCATTTAATGTCACTTTGTCTCCTACATTCAATTTGTCTTTGGTATAATATGAAGCCAAAAAACTAGCAACAAGATCTTTTGAAGCAAAGCCATAACCAATGGAAAAAGCAAGTACGCCTCCCGCTATGATAATGGAGATATTTTGTGCAAAAAATTCTGTATTGATCTTCGCCTGTGACAAAGCTACTATAATGACATTGACAAAAATAAAATAAAAAACAAACGATGCGATAATATTGGCAGAAGGCATACCTAATGACTTACAAGTTGCGTGTACTATATTTTTGAGAGTGTCAGCAAGAAGAAGTCCGCCAAGGAGTATGATAAATGCAGCGATGAGATTTGGAACAAAGATGATAAAGTTCTGAATTAAATCCGCCAGTACAGGCATATCTAATGCGCCCACAGCAGTCATAATAAATATAAGAAGAATACAATAATATAAAATTTTGCCCAAAACCGTACTAATCTTGATGTTGATATTGTTTTTTGCCAGAATATCTATATTATTTAATTGCTCCCCCGAATTTGTTGATTCCTGATTTTTCTATTGCCTTGGAGACAATTTTCATAACCATTTTGGCAATAATAAACCCAATAATCAGAATTATCGCCGCTGTAATAAACCTGGGGATGGCAGACACCATACTCAAAAGCATATCCAACAATGCTTTTTGAATATCAGCACCAAACATGAGATTAACCTTTGCTAATAATTTCATTTTTTAGAATTTTTATCAGAGTTATTTGTTAAGTCCGAAATATTTTTCACTGTATTGAAACTCCCTAATGACTGTATTACATTGCCTGCTTTGGGCAAATATAGATCGAGAATATTGGCAATAAATCCAAATAAATGTATGTTGGACTCTATTTTCTGTCGAGTTTCCTGTGCACCTGTACTTCGGCCTTGGATATATAAGGTTTCCAGCTCTTTAAAACTGTTTTTTTTCATCTTGGTATAACTTTGATAAAAGTTTAAACATACTCTAAGAAGCTAATTCTTTAAATTCTTCGTGATAAATCTTTAAAAATTTCTCTTTTGCCCTGAGTATCTTCATTTTGACAGCCGACTCCGTCTTATCCAGTATGCTACATATATCCCTGATAGACAAATCATCCTGATATTTCATCATTAAGATACTTTTATCTTCCGCATTCAACTTTTCCATTACTTCTTTCAACCTGAATACATTCGTCTCCTTTATTTCTGAATCATACATATCATCATCTACCTGATCTATTCGGCTAAAATCATTGACAGTAACAGTATTTTCTTTCTTCTCTCTTCGAATTTGATCAATACAATAGTTGTATGTTATGGAGTACAACCATGTAGAAAATTTTGATTTTCCACTAAATTTAGATAAACTCAGTAAGATTTTTACAAATATTTCCTGAGTAGCATCTTCTGCAAGTTCCTGGTCCCTCAACATGGATATACATTTGGCATATACTTTATCTGTATATCTGTCATACAGCAGGTTGAAGTAATTTACATTCTGAGACAAAAGATATTGTTCAACAGCCTCTTCATCGCTCATGGTCTTGAACGATGGAGTGGTCAGAATGGGGTTTAAGAGATTAAATATCAAAATAAAAGCCTGTTAATAATTTTTACAGTTTTATATGTCTATTGCAGACGTCAAAATTTTAAAAAGTCACGCAAATATATAATTTAGAGTTAGAAAACCTGTAATTTTTCCCAATAAGCAATTAAAATCATCAGATTTTAAAAAAAATTAAAAATAATCATTTCTATTACAGGTTATTTTAAAAGTGACTCTTGCTGAAAACAGAGTAAATTAATTTTTGAGTTAAGGTTGTGTTAAAAAGTATAGATAGAATAATCCTTCTACCTAATAAATCGTTTATACACTCAAATTTTAGAACCAATGAAGACATTTTTTCAGTTGCTGATGGCGGGCATAGCCGGTGGTCTGATCGTCTTGGCCGGTCTGAAGTTTTCAGAAACCGAATCTGACACATCAGATATACAAAAAGCTACTTTTACTAATTTTAATATGTCACCGGTTCCATATACCGGGAGTGATTTTGTCGAGAGCGCAAAAAAATCAACCGGGTCTGTTGTACATATCTTCGCAGAAGAAAGTGATGAACAGGTAAATGCAAAAAGAAAAAACCAAAGACGCGACCCGTTTTTTGATCTTTTTGGATTTGATGATTTTTTTGGAGGCAACAATTTTTACCCCAAAAATGGTAGCGGGTCGGGTGTAATATATACATCAGATGGTCATATAGTCACCAATAATCACGTAGTCGGTTTTGCTGATAAAATCACAGTGACTGATGCCAATGGCAAAAAATACGCAGCAAAAAAGATAGGTACTGATGAATCAACCGACCTTGCCGTCATAAAAATAGAAAACACAGGCAATCTGCTTCCTATCAAAGTAGGCGACTCTGAAAAAGTACAGGTGGGTGAGTGGGTACTGGCTGTGGGTAATCCATTTGGATACCTTACATCCACGGTGACCGCCGGCATAGTAAGTGCCAAAGGAAGGTCACTGGATATCATAAGAAATGAAAAAGCCATAGAGGAGTTTATCCAGACCGATGCCGCCATCAACCCTGGTAATAGTGGTGGTGCTTTGGTCAATCTGCAAGGTGAACTGATAGGTATTAATACCGCTATCGCTACCCCTACAGGCGTCTTTGCAGGATATTCTTTTGCAATTCCTTCAAAAATTGTAAAAAAAGTAATCAAAGACATTACAGATAAAGGTGGCAATATCGAAAGAACAAATCTTGGTGTAGGTGGCTACGATATCAACGATGAAATCGTAAAGGAATATGGCCTTGAATTGAAAGGAAAGAAAGGGTTTTATGTAGAAGAAGTTGAAAAAAGAAGTGCTGCACAGATGGGTGGTTTACTACCCGGAGATGTGATTGTAGAGATTAATAGCACTCCTATAAATAATTATGATGATATAGAAAAAACGATGAAGTATAATAAGGTTGGTGATAGGATCAATATCAGAGTCAACAGAAATGGTAAAGAAATCATATTGCCCGTACAGCTTAAAAAATCGTTTTAGAGTATGCTTAGGATTAAATCTACCCATATTCCTTAAAGAAGTATAAGTTTAGATTGGTTAAGAAAAGTTGGTTTTTCGTTTTGTTTTGATGCGTCTGCTCCCCCAAAAGAGCAGACGTTTTTTTTTATCATTAATGGTTGCCGACTTCACTTTTATCATCTTTCAAATTGTAACCGATTAAAGTATATTTAATTGTATATCAATATATTGTGATTTTTTATTAAATATTTAAGTGTGTAATTCTTTGCCTTAAAAGATCGGTTTTTTTACTAACAGAAATTTACTTTTGCTGTTTCTGTTTTTTCCGAATGCAAAAGAAAGGTCCTGATGCAAAAGAAAATGAACTAAAAGATAAATCCAAAAATCAAAGAATATGTCTTCCGAAAAAATTTATGTATTTGATACCTCATTAAGAGACGGTGAGCAGGTACCCGGATGCAAACTGAGAAAAGAACAAAAACTTGCAATAGCAGAGCAACTTGATTATTTCGGTGTAGATATCATAGAAGCTGGATTTCCCATTTCAAGTCCCGGAGATTTTGAAGCCGTAAGTGAAGTGGCCGCTATAGTAAAGAATGCCACAGTCTGTGGACTCTCAAGAGCGGTGATGAAAGACATTGAAGTGGCAGGCCAGGCAGTCAAAGGAGCAAAAAGACCACGTATTCACACGGGTATAGGTACATCTGATAATCATATACTTTTCAAACTTAACACCACCAGACAAGACATTTTGGAAAGAGCTGCTGCTGCAGTAAAATATGCTAAAACGTTTGTGGAGGACGTAGAGTTTTATGCGGAAGACGCCGGACGTACCGACCCGGAATACCTTGCCAGAGTTTGTGAAGCAGTCATCGAGGCAGGTGCTACAGTACTCAATATACCTGACACAACGGGATACTGCCTTCCCCATGAGTATGGAGATAAGATTGCATACCTCAAAGCCAATGTAAAAGGAATCCATAAGGCCATACTAAGCACACACTGCCACAATGATCTCGGTATGGCCACGGCCAACTCCATAGCCGGAGTAGAAAACGGTGCAAGGCAGGTAGAGTGCACCATCAACGGTATCGGCGAAAGAGCCGGCAATACTTCTCTGGAAGAAGTGGTCATGATCATCAAACAAAGATTTGGCGGTACATATCACACCGATATCAAAACACCTATGCTGAAATCTATGAGTCTGCTTGTATCAGAGACCATGGGTATGCCGGTACAAGCCAATAAAGCCATTGTTGGAGCAAATGCTTTTGCCCATTCTTCAGGGATACATCAGGATGGTGTCATCAAGCAAAGGGACACCTATGAAATCATGAATCCCGCAGATGTGGGAGTGGATCAGTCATCAATCATACTTACCGCCAGATCCGGTCGTGCTGCATTAGCTTACCGGTTTAAGGAATTGGGCCACAACCTCACGAAAGATGCACTGGACGTCGCCTATATACATTTTCTTGAGCTGGCTGACCGTCAGAAAGAAGTAGTAGATGACGACCTGGAGGTGTTGTATCAGGAGAGAATATACTCTATGACATGACGTAAAAAAAATACAGCAATATGGGGTTTCTGACACTAGAAAATATCAAACAGCAAGAGTTGATTCCTGGTTTTACTGCCAGATTGATCCATACTGAAAATATGACGATCGGGTATTTCAACATTAAAGCTGGAAGCGTGCTTCCTGAACACTATCATGTCCATGAGCAGGTATCCAATGTCCTTTCAGGCGAATTTGAGATGAACATAGATGGGCAATCTCAATTGTTGACACCCGGACAAGTTGCAGTCATTCCTTCTGGTGTCCCACATTCGGGAAGAGCTGTCACAGATTGTGTTATTTTGGATGTTTTTAATCCTGTGCGGGAAGATTATAAGCTCAAGTGATCTTCACACCATAAAATTCAGAAGGAATTCTTTAATATCCTTTTCAAAAGCAAAACCTTCCTCTGCTAGAAATTTTACTTTTATCGGTAGGACATATATCGGGATATTCATTTTTTCGAGTAAATCCCTATGCAGGTCAAGCCTCATAGCATCTTTTTCAGTTGTCAAAATCAGTTTCCTGTTACTCTCCAGATTTGAGAATACTTTTGATATTTTTTCAATATCATGACGATCAAAGATATGATGATCTTCATATTCAATTTCATTGATGGATTGTACATGTTGTTCCAGATATTTAAGAAGATATTCAGTATTGGCTATAGCACTTAACAGAATTATACTCAATGACTCATCAAGAAGTATTTTTTGTTCCCGATTAAAAAAATTATACGGATGATCGTATTGGTAACATGAAAAGTAAACGTGCTGGCCTTTTGTTGGATTGATTTTATGTTTTATGGCATTTTTGGTATTTTCATCCAGATCCGGAGGACATTTACTCACAATGATTATATCGGCCCGCTTATATCCCGATCTCCACTCTCTGAGCCTTCCCGCAGGAAGCAAATAGTCATCAGTAAATAGCATATCATATGCAGTAAGCATGATATTCAGCCCTGGTTGTACACTTCGGTGCTGAAAAGCATCATCCAGCAATATGGTTTGTGTTTCCGGATAGTTTTGGATAATCTGCGGAATGGCGTAAGCCCGGCTTTCCGACACTGCTACTACGATATCCCTGTATTTTCGCCGATACTGCAATGGTTCATCACCTACTGTCAGGGCTGTATCATGATATTGTACCAATCGAAATCCGGAAGTCTCTCTTTTATATCCTCTGCTCAGCGTAGCCACATTGATATAGTCTTTTAGCAAGTCGATCAGATATTCGATATGCGGTGTTTTTCCGGCTCCACCGATGCTGAGATTGCCCACACCTATCACCGGAATACTAAACCTGGAAGATTTCAGCAATCCTATATCATAAGAAAAATTGATCAATGAGATAATAATGCCATAAATCAATGCAAAAGGTGATAACAGTACCCTCAGGACTACGTTTCTAAACATAAATTATTGGATCAATCATAAATTTTAAAGAGATATGATGTTGAAAAATAAAATCAGTTCTTTTGTAACAACATAACATCCGATTGTGTTATGAAATGAAGAATTTTTTTTATCAAACAAGATTGTCTCTATGGATATCAGACCCGACATCATCAGTCACCTCAAACAAGATAAACAATTGGCAGTACTCATCGATCATTGTGAGATTGAGCTTCACAAAAGTCCTATGAGCGTATATGACGACCTGATACGATCTGTAGTTTCACAACAGCTATCCACTTCTGCAGCTGCAACCATTTATGGGAGGTTTGTTGCATCATTGACTGACTCCGTACCCGTGCATACTCAAATATTGAACAAAAGTATCGAGGACCTACGGTCTTATGGCTTGTCTTTTCAGAAAGCAGGTTACATTCAGAATATCACACGTCATTTTATAGATAATGAGCTCTTTGATTACAATTGGGAAAATCATACAGATGAGGAAATCATCAGCGAACTGAGCAAAATAAAAGGTGTGGGAAAATGGACGGTGGAGATGATCCTGATGTTTTCGATGTACAGAGAAGATGTACTTCCGCTTGATGACCTCATCATCAGAAATCACATGATCTCTTTGTACGGTGTGCAGTCCACCGGAAAACAATTGATAGCTGATTTGACAGAGATTGCAGCATCATGGCGTCCTTACAGATCTTATGCGTGCAGATACCTTTGGGCAGCAAAAGATTCAGGTTTGATAAAATGAACGATTTGAACGATTCGAATGATTTGAACGATTCGAATAATCTGAATGATTTGAATAATCTGAACGATTCGAACAACCGAATGATCTGAACAACCGAATGATTTGAATAACCGAATGATTTGAACAACTGCCTTCATTTCATTTCAGCAGTCAAGTCCGAACGATGAAAAGCGTGGGTCGTCCCTTTAGGGAATGAGGGTAGCGTGGCCGAGCGACGAATGATTTGAACAACCGAATGATTCGAACAACCGAATGATTCGAACAACCGAACGATGCGAACAACCGAATGATCTGAACGATTCGAATAATCTGAACGATTCGAACGATTCGAATGATTTGAATAACCGAATGATTTGAACAACTGCCTTCATTTCATTTCAGCAGTCAAGTCCGAACGATGAAAAGCGTGGGTCATCTCAAGCGTAGCTTGACAGGCTCTTTAGGGAATGAGGGTAGCGTGGCCGAGCGACGAATGATTCGAACTACCGAATGATTTGAACAACCGAATGATTCGAACAACCGAATGATCTGAACAACCGAATGATTTGAATAACCGAATGATTTGAACAACTGCCTTCATTTCATTTCAGCAGTCAAGTCCGAACGATGAAAAGCGTGGGTCGTCTCAAGCGTAGCTTGACAGGCTCTTTAGGGAATGAGGGTAGCGTGGCCGAGCTACGAATGATTTGAACAACCGAATGATTCGAACGATTCGAATGATTCGAACTACCGAATGATTTGAACAACTGCCTTCATTTGATTTCAGCAGTCAAGTCCGAACGATGAAAAGCGTGGGTCTTCCCTTTAGGGAATGAGGGTAGCGTGGCCGAGCGACGAATGATTCGAACTACCGAATGATTTGAACAACCGAATGATCTGAATGATTCGAATGATCTCATCAACTTTTTAAATGTCCTCCCAATAAGTTTCGGCAAGCACTATATCTTTTCCGTTTTCACTATTTTTAACTGCGTGGCTGATTTTATTGGTTTCAGGATCAAATTTGTTTTCAAAGAGCAGCGACTGGCCTAGTATGGCTTCAGATTTAAACTGTAACAGAAGCTGTTTTAAGGTCTTTTGATAAAAAATATCCGGATCCAATGACTCCATTATCAATCTGCACATGGCGACATTATTGACATGACCATTCCAGTCAAGGTGCAAATAGTTCACTTTAATGGTTAAAGTAGAATCAGATCGGAGTATTGGGCTCAGTCTGAAATCAGGTCTTGGGAGTGGATTGTCGGTATGACAGACCAACTTACCAAACTCTTCCGGAATTCTGATCATCTTTCTGGACTCTGTGTGCATCATAGTCCATACACTTGATGCAGTAGCACACAACTGATGGAAACGATCGAAGACCAAATAATCCCTGTATGTAAAATATCCTTCTTTGCCCGATGGGAATGTTTCTATAGTGATGGTATCATTGAGTAGGGGTAATGAGTAAAACCTTACATCCATCTTGAGCAAAACCCAACTACCTTGCATGTCCTGCAGATCCCATAGCGAGACTTTCATGCCGATAGTGTGCTGCATGGATGATTCCTGCATCAGTTGTATCAATGCATGAGGATGAATTCTTTTTGCATGATTGATTTCAGATGTTCTGACTGTATAGGTTTCTTTATGGATATATGACATTACATGGGTTGCTTGTAAAATATCCTGTACATGGTTGTCGGCCTTTTTCTAATTGAGATAATTTTTTCTGAAGAGAATCCCTTTAAAAGCATCGTATCCGGGATTGATGCCAGCTCTGATCAATATGGTTTTATTTTCACCCTTTTTGAGATCGATTATAAATACTTTACAACCTACGGCGTGCTCAAGTTCTGGGTTGGCCATTTTCCATGAGTAGGAAATCTCAGCAGCCGTTACATTATAATTTTTATCCCATTTTCTTCCGAGAGTAACTTCCAGATGAAATACCCCATTTTCAAATTTTAATAACCTTGAAGAAAGGCCCAAACTAACTCTGTAATAGAGATCAGTCTCCACAAAATGCCTGCGATTTATTTTCTGAATGTCCATATATAGCATATCGCAGAAACTATGCCACATCATTTACTTTTTGAAAAAAAATTATTTTTTAATAATAATTTATCAAAATGTTTTCATATTCTGACAACAGAACTATTTTATAGTTTCACAATTCTGTGTGTATCAATCTGTCCATCTGAAGATTGTACAGTTACATAGTACAATCCTGCTATAAGGGCTGACAAGTCCACTTCGATCTCCAGAGATTTATTATTTTTAATACTAGTGAGTGTTTTACCTTCACCATCAAAGACAGATATATTTTCACCTTGACCATACAATCCACTGATCCTTATAACATCAGATATCGGATTGGGATAAATTTTTATAGAGTTAAGTTTTGCGGCATTGTTAGTGCTTGAAATAACTCTTTGGAAACCAAGGAAAAAAGACAAGGTTTGTGTCAGAGCAGGATTAACACATCCGCCATGATTTAAGGTAGAGCCTACATCCGTAACTATCAGATCGGTCGCACCTCTGGCAGTCAACGAATCCCTTGCCACAACACTGTTCATAAATGGTACCTGATCATCAGCCATACAGTAAAATATCCTGGTGGGACTTTTAGGTGCCCATCTGAAAAGGTCGTTTTCTTTGAGAATAGTATTGGCAGGGTGATTTGGATTGGTTTTTATAAGATTCAAAACACTATCTTTAATCATGCGGCTTCCAACCGATGCGCCTGTATTGGTCGTAAGTAGTTGAATAAGTTTAGTATTTAAAGCCGTCAAAGAAGATGTGCCTTCATAGTATTTTTTTATTTCTGATGCATATTCCGGTTTAAATATATCTGTCAGTTCTTTGTAAAGAGAACCATATGCTTCGTTGAAGCCCAAAATAGTGTTGGGTATGTATGCCGGATAGTTATATGCTTTATCACTTAAAATCAGATCACGCATTACGCCCGATAGGCTGTATGGTCCGGAAAGATGTGCTGCTGCCGTCACTTTTAGAGTTGATGGCACTTCTTCATAATTTTTATGTAAGGCCATTGACCCATATCCACCCTGTGAGTACCCTGTAATAAACAGCTGATCGTTGAGTTTAAGGTTGTTGGATGCAGCCCATTTTTCACAAGCGGATACCATATTTCTTCCTGCGCTTGCTATAGTTTTTTCATGGACATAAGTCTGAAATCCTCTACCATCACCCATGCCGACATAATCGGGCAAGATGGCCACAAACCCAAGTCCGGCAATCAAAATCCCAAGCTGTCCTTCGTCACCGCCAGACTGCCCTAATCTGGATGGGACACATGTTTTACAGCTTGAGGTACCATGTTGATAAACAGCTCTTGGAAATTGCCAATTAAGGTTGTCAGGTACTACCATCAGACCTGATAGTGTATCCATCTTCCCTTTTGCATCAGGTGATATATATCTTACTTTGTAAGCTATAGCCCCAAATTTTATAGTAGGAAGGGATGGATATATCAGCTTTAAAAAAGATACTTCCTGAACAGAATAACTCCTGATCAAGGTAGCAGAAACTAAATCCTGCGACTTCAAAAAAGGGACTTGAAACAATATACCGATAAACAGGAGAGAAAATATTTTTGATTTCATGGAGCTATTTTTAATTTGTATTTTCAATCTTATAAATTCAACTAACTGTTCTGTGAAGGTATTGTTCATTTATGGTGCTCAATGTCTCACATTTCAGAAAATTTAAATTGCGAAAACAAAGATAAACAAAATAAATTTAGAGCATTTTTAAAATTTTTGATGTTTTAGCAAAAGTCATGATGTTTAATCTTACATTTCCTTTTATTTTCAACAACCTTAAAGCTGGAATCTTGCCTTCTACCTTTCGAAAAAATGTGATCTCCGTTCAGTTTATTTATTGTAATATCTGCTCTGACATCCATTCTGCCACCAACTTATTTCCCGTTTCATTGAGATGTACACCGTCTGTAGTAAGGATACCGCTTCTTTTATTTGACTTATTGTTTTTTATATTGTAGTCCAAAAAACGCTGCCTGATGTCAATAATGTCGGCGCCTTTTGATGAGGCTGATTTGCGTATTATTTTGGAGTATTCGTTGAGATCGCCATCCTGCTGATTGGAATGATCCGTTTTTTCGCCTATACATGCTGGTGTGCAACAATATACTTTTATACCGGCATTCTGAAGTCTATATATGATGTCACTGTACATAAGCCCAAACTTGTCAGCATCCGTGCCTGTGCCATGAGAAGATTTGTGCCATACGTCATTGACCCCGATCCATATGACCACTATGTCTGGTTTTTTAGCCAGGACATCCCGTTCCATTCTGAAAAAGAGATCGTATACTTTGTTGCCGCCGATGCCGGAACCAATTAATTCATAGTTTTGAGATTGTCCGTTTTTTAGAAGCATGTCATTTAAGATTGAAATATATCCTTTGGGATTCACTCCTGCCTCTGTGATGGAATCTCCGAAAAAAATGACTTTTTTAGGATTTTGGTTAAGAAATGTCTCGGTCATAAGTGATAAAAACAAAAAAAAATAAATCTTAATCATGACAGGCAAATTCAGAAATGAATCAATTTAATCCCACAAATATTCTGAGAACAACAGGAATAATGTCTTATTGTTTAGATGTATATTTAAAGTCCCTTATAGGGACGAAAGTATGGGAAATATTAATAATGATCACAACTTTGGGTGTACCCCAAAAATAGCATCATAGCAATAATAATTTTAAGCTCTTAATTTAGTGGATTATTATAAAAGTAAGGTGCTAAAGGGCAGGTCCTCACTTAAGAGTTTTCCACATTTTGCGTGAGCTTGAGCCTGCTTGCCTATAATGTCAGGCAGGGGTTGTGTGAAATTTAAGAAAAAGTTGCGTATAAAAGGGTATAGACTCCGTAAACTTACCTAATCTTTTGGTTTTTAAACGATTTGGTCTGCAGATGACCTAAGTCCAATTGCAAAGAAATTTTGGGAGTCTTTATTAGTTATTTATAACAACTTGTCTCTGCTTTATCTGAAAGTTCATACTCCAGAACACCACCTTTTATGATATCTTCGTGTCTTATGATTGGTTGAGTGAGCCGTTTTCCGTTGAAGGTAACAGATTTTACATATTTGTACTCGGTGTTGAAATTTGTTGTTCTGACTTCAAAAATTTTACTATTTGGAAGTTTTATTCTGGCGTTTTTAATCATAGGTTTCCCCAAAGAATATTCACCTGATGACGGATCCACCGGATAAAATCCCAAAGCAGAAAAAATATACCAGGCAGACATCTGACCACAGTCCTCGTTTCCACACAAACCGTCAGGCTTATTGGTATAAAATCGGTTGCATAGCTCATGGATTTTTTCCTGCGTTTTCCAGGGCTCTCCACCGTAATTGTAAAGATATGTAACATGATGGGAAGGTTCGTTGCCATGGGCGTACTGACCTATCAGACCGGTGATATCCAGGATATGATCATCAATCTTGCCCTTTTCTGCTAAAAATAATGCATCCAATTTTTTAATGAATTTTTCTTTCCCTCCCATCATAGCGATCATTTCATCCACATCATGCTGTACATGGAAGAGATATTGCCAGGGAGTAGCCTCAACAAACTCATTTTCATTGGTCACATTAGGGTCAAACGGCTCTGTAAATTGACCCTTTGAATTTTTACCTCTGAAAAATCCACTTCCGGGGTCGAATACATTTTTATAATATTGTGATCTGGTATAATGGAAGTCATATTTTTTTTTGTCCATTGGAAAATGTTTTCTGACCAATATTGCCGCACAACCATGGGCATAAGCCATTTCAAGGGTTTTAGATACTGAAAACAATTCTCCAACATCATTGGGAACGTAACCATATTTTTCAAAAATGGACGAGGGAGCCACGGGATTATCAGTTGTAAGGGAATTTTTTAACAGCAGCGTAATATTTATTTTTGCTTTCATGTGAAAATCCTTTCAGAATTGCTTCCGAAACCATCGGCACTGAGGGACTTCCTATCATACAGTTGACTTCGTCCTGCCAAAGTTTCCATACCGGCAGATAATGATTTTGCTGATAAGCCCGCATCATGGTACCCAAAACTCCTGATACTATTTCAGGCCTGATGATGGTATTCAAAGCAAAGGCAGCTCTGTACACATCCCATTGAGATAAGGTGGTGAATTCAGTATCATACGCTTTGTTTTTACTTCCGACAGGTGGATTTTTGATTTTATTCGGAGACAAAGCGGTGTGATACAAGGCGGTCATGAATACTGTTTTGATATCGTCTGGAGCTTCGATTTCTATAAGGTTTAACTGATCTCGCCAGGCATTTGAAGCTTTTTTACTGACAGTATCAAATGATGCCATTCTTTTGATACCGGCAATTTTTATTGGGTCAGGAGAAATGGTGACTTCCAAATCTATGATTTCATTTTCTTTAGTATCAAAAGTGACCACACCCTTTACATTTCTGCCACGGCCCATGGTGCTGAGATCCCGGTATACATCGTGGATTGCAATTCCATAAGATTTGAATGGTTTTGAAAATTTTATTATAAAATGAAGTTGCTGTACATTGGCCCAACCGGATGATGACCTGAAGCCGGCTAAGGTTACAGAATCCACTATCCGCAATTCGGAGTCCAGCACCCTTTCTGTCAACCATGTTCTGTGCCTGTCCAGGCCATGCTGAAGATCGATCATGATTCTCGCATCGTTACTTTGAGGAAAAGTGTATCTGTGATATCCCGCATTTTGAGAAGCCGTCAGTTCTGCCTTGATACCGTGTTTTTCCAGGAGAACAGAATAATAACCCGGTTCAGCTTTTTCATTTATGTGCCTGAACTTCGATCTGTATCCATCCTCGCTGCCTTCCTTTTGGCCTGGAAGCAATCTTACTTTACCTATGTAAGGCATTATCAAAATATCTGCCAGATCAGATATGCCTGTTCCCGAAAGGTGAGTATGGCTGAAACCCATGATGGTACTGTCCTGATAATTGTATCCACTACACCAATCCCAACCAGTATCATCAGTATCCGGTGATAATTGAACCATGCCAAAAGGTACGGTAGCACCCGGATAGGTGTGCCCGTGCCCACCAGTCCCGATAAAAAGGTTGGTTGTCTGGCTCTCTAATATGTATATTGTTGAAATACAAGTAAATATGATAAGAATATATTTTCTAAACATCATCTGAGTTTTTTGTATGACAAATGTATGAAAAATGTTTTCTTTGCACCTCGTTTCACCATTTCAAAAGATCAAAAATGAATATTTCACAATACGTAAAACTATATAAGGACAATCTGCTGAATGATGTCGTCCCGTTCTGGATGAACAACTCGCCGGATAGAGAGAATGGCGGATATTTTACCTGTATGGAAAGAAATGGTTCTGTCTTTGATACAGACAAGTTTATTTGGCTGCAAGGCAGACAAGTCTGGATGTTTTCGATGCTGTACAACAATGTGGAGAAGAAGCAAAGCTGGCTTGATTTTGCACAGCACGGAGCTGATTTTCTAAAGAAGTATGGTCGCTCAGAAGATGGATCATGGTATTTTTCATTGACAAAAGAAGGAAAACCTTTGGTGTACCCTTACAATATATTTTCAGATTGTTTTGCGACTCAGGCTTTTGGCCAATTATACAAAGCTACACAAAACGATGAACATGCAAATATCGCATTGGATACTTTCAATGCAATACTCAAGCGGCAGCACAATCCCAAAGGTCATTGGTCCAAAGCTTATCCGGGTACCAGACCATTAAAAAATTTTGCTTTGCCTATGATCCTGTGCAATCTGGCATTGGAAATAGAACATCTTCTTGATCAGGCTCATGTGTCAACATTAACCGATGCTTGTATTCACGAAGTGATGGAGGTTTTCTATGATAAAAATTCAGGTCAGATTCTCGAAAATGTGACACCTGAAGGCCATTTTTCTGACTCATTCGAGGGCCGGCTGCTCAATCCGGGCCATGCCATCGAAGCGATGTGGTTTATCATGGATATAGCGGCCAAAAAAGGCGATCAGACCTTGATAGAAAAAGCAAAAGACATCACACTCAGCACACTGGAATATGCCTGGGACAAAGAATACGGTGGAATATATTACTTTCTGGACATCCAGGGACATCCTACCCAACAACTTGAATGGGATCAGAAATTGTGGTGGGTACACATTGAAACATTGATTGCACTATTAAAAGGCTATCTTCATACCAAGGATGAAAAATGCTGGCAATGGTTTGAAAAACTGCATGAATACACCTTGTCTCATTTCCCTGACCCGGAGTATGGCGAATGGTACGGATATCTCAACAGACAAGGCCAACCATTACTATCTCTGAAGGGCGGCAAATGGAAAGGTTGCTATCATGTGCCAAGAGGATTGTATCAGTGCTGGCAGACATTGGAGAAAATCGGGGTTAATAAATAGGATAGAATCATGAAGAAATGAAGGTTCATTTATATAACATGAATTCGGGATACGGTGTTTTATCTTACTTTTTTACTTATTTAAATAAATAGGGGCGTAGCCCTGTAATCTTTGTATCAAAGTACAAAAACAAAGGGTGTATTTCATTTTTCGCTTCACATTATAAATCACCATTTTATTATATCGCGATTCAGGCAAGATGCCAGTCTATATTGCATCGTAGCTGGAAGCTACGACGAACAAACGAAACTTGATAAGAAATCGAGCAAAGGGCGAAAAAATGAAATGCACCCAAAATAACTGATACATTTTGTCTCGTTCTTTTGCTCTTTTTCTGCGTTGTAAAATCGTTAAATAGCTAAGGCTATTCGCCTCATTTACGCCTTGAAAAAGAACAAATTAACTTCGCCAATTCTGCACCATTTATTTATTAACAGAGCATAATTGCAGCACTTAACTCTGAAGCGTCACTAAAGATTGGCGAAAAAAGAGCTGAAATATCATGGAAAATCAGATTCCCAAATCCTTCAGCATACTTGTGAGTTTTGTTTCCAATGCCTGCTCTACTTCTTTAAATTGATCTTTGGAAGGAAGCGCCGCTTTTACACTGCAATAAAACTTGATTTTGGGCTCTGTTCCTGAAGGACGTGCTGTGATGATACTACCATCTTGCGTAAAAAACTGGAGTACATTGGATGAAGGAAGGTCTATTTTTTCAGTGACACCTGTCAGCATATTTTTTGAAACGGCACTTTTGTAATCTTTGAGCGTGACTACGGTATTACCGCCCAATGTTTTGGGAGTTTGATTCCGGTAATTATCCATCATGTCCCTTATTTCTTCAGCTCCGGCTTTCCCCTTTTTGGTGATAGATATCAGCTTTTCTTTGTAAAAACCATACTCCACATATAAATCCAGTAAGGTTGAGTACAGACTGCTGCCTTTATCTTTGTAATACGCTGCCAGCTCCGCAAACATGCAGCAGGCTACTACTGCGTCTTTATCACGGGCGTGTTCGCCTACCAGATATCCGTAACTCTCCTCGCCGCCAACTACAAAAGTTTTTTTGCCTTCAAGCTGTGTCATAATCTCACCAATGTATTTAAATCCGGTGAGGACATTGTAACACTCTACATTTTTGGATTCCGCCATTTTGTCTATCATGTATGAAGTCACGATGGTTTTCATGACGTATTGATTGCCATCGAGTTTTCCGGCTTTTTGCCAGGCTGTGAGCATATAGTTGACCAGCAGACATAGTGCCTGATTGCCGTTGAGCAGGATGAATTCATTATTATCATTTTTGATGGCCAATCCTACGCGGTCGGCATCAGGGTCTGTAGCCATGACGATATCAGCATCAGTTGCTTTGGCTTTGGCGAGTGACAGGGTGAGCGCTTCAGCCTCTTCCGGATTGGGATAGACGACAGTCGGAAAGTTTCCGTCAACACCCATTTGCTCTTCTACGAGTATTACATTTTCAAAACCAAATCTTTTCAGAGCCGGCGGAACCATCACACCACCCGTGCCGTGTATAGGAGAAAACACAATCTTCAGATCACGCTGCCTGTGGATCGCATCTTTGGAAATAGAAAGGTTGGCCAGGGCATCGAGATATTTTTCATCTATTTCTTTACCTATAGGCTGGATATAGGCGGGATTTCCATGAAAGTTTATTTCATCGACACTAGCGATTTTACCCACTTCATTCATCACGGCCTCGTCATGTGGAAATACAAATTGTCCGCCATCTGCGCCATATGCTTTGTAGCCGTTGTACTCTTTGGGATTGTGAGAAGCAGTGAGCATCACTCCGCTCTGACAACCAAGCTCTCTTATTGCAAATGATAACTCCGGAGTTGGCCGCAGTCCTTCAAAAAAGTATACAAAAATACCATTGGCCGAAAAGACATCAGCCACGACATTCGCCAATAGAGAAGAGTTATTTCTGTTGTCGTGGGCTATGACTACTTTGATGGGCTGATTTTGGTACAATTGCTTCAGATAATTGCTAAGTCCCTGTGTCGCTGCGCCAAAAGTATATTTATTGACCCTGTTGGATCCGGCTCCCATGATACCTCGCAGCCCACCCGTGCCGAACTCGAGATCGCGGTAGAATGCATCGGTCAATTCTGTTACATTATTGTCAGCAATAAGATGCCTGATTTCTGCTTTTACAGACTCGTCATAATTGCCGCTGAGCCAACTGTTGATTCTTGCCTGAATATTGCTGTCCAAAGATAAATTTTGTAACATTTTGATGATATTTATTGATGGAAGCAAAAGTAATGATTTTTAAAGTTTTATCAACTTTCTTAAAAAACTATTCCATTAAATTGTGCATTTTGAAAGACAAACACTCGGAAAAAGGGATACCCATAGCTTATTCTACATCAGCAGAATCACCAGAAATTGAAGTCTAAAGTAAATAGTATTTTTAATGACTTGGATATCTGAAAGACAGTGTATATATTTGTATATACTTACGAAGGTTTATTGTGTAAGTAAATTTGTTCCGTGCAAGGTAAATAATAAAATGAAAGGCACCTTTCCAAAATCAATATTTGAATTGCTAGATTTAGAAAGTTTTAGAAAGAGAACTGCAATGTATCTTGGAGAAAAATCAATATCCAAACTTCGGACATACATGGATGGATATCAAACTTGTGAAACGTTCAATGGAATAAAATCAAAAGAAACTAAACCACCTTTTTGGTTGTTTTTTCCGTGGATAGGCAAGACGTAGATGGAATTTCAAAATTCTGGCTGGATGATTATTTGGTCATCCGTGGCAGTGGTACAATTGAACAAGGAAAAGAAGCCAATATAACCAATTGGAGAAAAATATTTAAGGAAGCTCCGCAAACAAACTTTGAACGTTTTCCTTCAGAAATAATAATAAGCAAAAATAATCCTGACCTGGCCTGGGAAAGCGGAGAATGGAAAGGGTTTAATACATACAGTAAGGGTGGTCGCGATAGTGCACAGTGGAAGAGAAAGAATGGCGAATGGAAACTACAGGCAGAGTTATTTGTTGCATTGGAGAAAGGATTCTAACAACAAGTTTTCAACCCTGCATGCAAAATCATAAACAAATTTAAAACATAGCTACAAATTTTGAAAAAATCATCAACATCTCAAATATGCTTCATATAAAACATCAAAATGAACATTTGCCGTTCAAAGGAATACTTTTAATTACATTATTAGCAATAATGTATTCATGTAAAATATCAAAAAATAATTCCTTAAATAGTGATTTAATTTCCAATAAAAAATTATTAATGACCTCTCAATGTTTGAAAGTGAAGTTCTTGCCTCTTGCCCAATATCTAAAGGGCCATCTGAAGTAATAAAATATTTAGAAAACCTAAAAGGGTTTCAAAGAAATAAAGAATATGATTTTGGTAATGGTTCTATAAGATTTAATGCAAAGAATGCAAAACTCAATGGTTTTGATTTGATAGATGACAAAAGTTTGTTTTTACTAAACTTTGACACAAATAATGAAAATAGCTATGAAGGATGGTGGTTATTTCAAGCTATATATTACTATAATAAAAGTGGCGACAAAGAAATTGAATTGAATAGAATATTAAAAGTACTAAACGAAAATCTAAGACTCAAAAAGGAAATTCATTATGATGGTTTAGGAAATCCATATGAAAGGTATACTTTATCTAATGAAACAGGATTTAATTTAAAACACGGAAGCAGAAATAATCAACATATTATTGATATTCTTTGGGCTCCACCTGAAAAGTGAAGTTAGTATATTCTATAGTTGACCATTTTTGCATATAATAATCTTTAAATTATTGAAAAATTATCAATTTTTGATACAACTTTCTATCTATTTCCTCTATTCAAAATGGCACTCAATACCGCCTGTGCAGCCCACACCCTGTTGGCCGCCTGAGTGGTGGTCAGACAATTGGGGTGATCCAGTATTTCGTCACTCAGCTCGACATTGCGCCTTACCGGAAGACAGTGCATGGTACGCGCATTATGTGTCCATGACATGTGTTTTTCTGTGAGCATCCATTCAGCTCCATCCTGCTTTACCTGCCCGTAATTTTGATACGAACTCCAGTTTTTGACATATACAAAGTCTGCATCCCTTAGCGCTTCTTCCTGGTTGTGTGTGATTGTGGCCCCATTGGTGTAAGAAATATCGAGCTCGTACCCTTCAGGATGGGTGATGACAAAGTCCGCACCATCCCAGGCATTGACCCATTGCGCAAAACTATTGGCCACACATTGCGGAATAGGTTTGATATGCGGCGCCCAGGTCAGAACGACTTTTGGTTTGTGCGGTTTATTCCAGTTTTCACTGATGGTAATCAAATCAGTGAGACTTTGCAGTGGGTGGAGCGTGGCACTCTCCAAACTTAAGACCGGAATATTGCAGTATTTCTGAAGACTTCGGATCACATTTTCACTGTAGTCCAGATCTCTGTCCTTCAACCCCGGGAAGGTCCGTAATCCTATGATGTCAAAATACTCTCCAAAGATAGGTGCTGCATCCTTGATGTGCTCCACAGTGGTACCGTTCATGACAGCTCCTTCGCCAAACTCCAGCTGCCAGTTGTCATTGCCTACATTGAGGACATAACTTTCCATACCAAGATTTTGGGCGGCTATCTGCGTGCTGATTCTGGTTCGGAGGCTGGGATTCATAAATAGTAAACCCAGTCTTTTGCCGGCACCAAGGGTTTTGTCTGCCAGGGGATTCTTTTTGTACTTCAGTGCCAGATCAATCAATGCTGAAATATCGACAACATCGTGGGTAGAAATAAAATTTTGCATATCAGGATGGGTTATATATCAATGAATCAAAAGCGGCAAAAAACTGATCTGCTTCCTCTCTGGTAAGGGCCAAAGAAGGCAACAGACGTATGGTATTGTTTTTGGCTTCACCGGTAAAAATTTTGCATTTGGACAGTAAATCTGATTTCAGGGTTTTTGTAAATGGTTCATTCATTTCAAACCCGATCATCAGTCCACGCCCGCGAACAGATTTTACTTCAGGATATGATTTTAATTTGTTGATGATATATTGGCCTAGCGTTCTTGCATTTTCGATCAGATTTTCCTGCTGAATAACGTTGAGCACTGCTATGGCAGCAGCACAAGCCAGGTGGTTGCCCCCAAAAGTAGTACCCAGCATCCCTTTTTTTGCAACAAACTCAGGCGCTATAGCAATTCCTGCCACCGGAAATCCATTGCCCATACCTTTGGCCATGGTATAAATGTCAGCATTTACCCCAGCTGCATCATGAGCAAAAAAAGTACCTGATCTTCCATATCCACATTGGACACTATCTGCTATATAAACACTGCCGTGCTGATCACAAAGTGTTCTGATGGACTGCAAAAAAGATGGCTCAGCTTCATATATACCTCCGACTCCCTGTATTCCTTCAATGATGACGGCGCAGATTTCTGGTCCGTGTTTTGCGAAACATTCAGTAAGCGCCTGTTCATCATTAAATGGCAAGCGGATGATATCTCCGGTATAATTGACAGGGGCCACTATGGCAGGATTGTCCGTGGCGGCTACGGCCAGGGATGTTCTGCCATGAAATGCTCCTGTGAAAGTGACTACTTTTTTACGACCTGTATGAAAAGATGCGAGTTTAAGTGCATTTTCATTGGCTTCAGCACCGGAATTGCACAGGAATAAACTATAATCTTCTTTGCCTGACACTTCGCCCAGTTTTTGAGCCAGTTCCTCCTGCAGCCTGATGATGATGGAATTGCTGTAAAAAGCGATCTTGTCCAGCTGATCTTTTAATGCTTTTTGCCAATGATCATGTAGATGTCCAATGCTGATAACGGCATGTCCGCCATACATGTCGAGATATTTTTGGCCGGTTTCATCCCAGACATAAGATCCTTTGGCTTTGGTGATATTGATTTGCTGAATGCTGTAAACGTCAAATAGATGCATAGAAAAGGTATTTATCAGAAAGCCGATGCTTTCAGGTGAAGGCCTGCTTTTTCATCAAGACCGAACATAAGATTCATATTTTGCACTGCCTGACCGCTCGCACCCTTGACCAGATTATCGATGACAGCATGAATGACCAGCTGATCTCCGGTTTTTTCAATCTGTATCAGGCATTTGTTGGTATTGATGACTTGTTTGAGGTGAATAGCCTGATCAGACAAATGTACAAATGCCGCATTGGCGTAAAAGTCAGTATACATATGTTTAATTTCAATTACAGGCAATGTTGATTTTGTCTGTGCGCTGACGAAAATACCCCTTGAAAAATCCCCACGCCAGGGTACAAAATGTACTTCGGGCACTGATTCAGATGGACATGTTTGCTGACAAGACTGTGTGATTTCACCCAAATGCTGGTGGGTGAGTGTTTTGTAAGCCTGAATATTGTTGGTCCGCCATGAAAAGTGTGATGTCTGGCTCAGTGACTGTCCGGCCCCTGTCGATCCTGTGATCCCGGTCACATAAAAATCTGACGAATGGCCCGATGCAATCAATGGTAAGATGGCCAATTGTATAGCAGATGCAAAACATCCTGGATTGGCCACAGCGTCGGCATTGGTGATCTCAGCTTTGTTGATTTCAGGAAGACCATATACAAAGTGTCTGTTTCCGGATACATTTTTGGGGTGTAAACGAAAGTCATTGGACAAGTCTATGATTTTTATACTTGTCGGTATATTAAGTGCAGGTAAGAGTGCGGTACTTTCACCATGGCCGGTACAAAAGAAAATGACATCTGCATTTTCATTGATTTCATTGCTGAAAACAAGGTTGGTTTCACCTTCGAGATCAGTATGTATGGAAGATATTTTATTGCCGGCATTGCTCTTGCTCTGAACAAAAGATATGGATACATCAGGATGATTCAGAAGGATTCTGATCAATTCGCCGCCTGTATATCCTGCTCCACCAATTATTCCTGCTTTTATCATTATTTTGGTTTTTAGCTGTTAGCTTATTTGGTCATTTGTCATCTTCCCCTTCTACCCTCATTCCCAAGCATAGCTTGGCAGGCTCTGAGGGGACGACCTTCGCTTTTCACCATTCCTCATTCAGGTTGTTCGTCGTTCGGATTGTTCGGTTGTTCGTCATTCGGATTGTTCGGTTGTTCGTCATTCGGATTGTTCGTCGTTCGGATTGTTCGGTTGTTCGTCATTCAGATTGTTCGTCGCTCGGATTGTTCGTCGTTCGTCATTCGGGTTGTTCGTTATTCAGATTGTTCGACGTTAAGATTGTTCGTCGTTCGTCGTTCGGATTGTTCGGTTGTTCGATTGTTTACTTATATTGTATATCATTCACCTTATGAAAAATGGAGGTTTGATTGCCGAAAATTTTGGTAAATCCCCTTACGTCCTCGCCTGTCCATGTATTGTTCATCTCTCCATAACTGCCAAATTTACTGCTCATCAGATCGTGGTCCGACTCTATGCCTTCTACCATAAATCTGTATGGCATGAGTCTTACGAACACTTTTCCGGATACGAATTGCTGAGAATTTTTTAAAAATGCTTCAATATCCCGCATTACAGGGTCGAGTATCTGTCCTTCGTGTAGCCAGTTGCCGTAAAACTGTGACAACTGCTCCTTCCAGGATAGTTGCCACTTGGTGAGTACGTGTTTTTCCAGCGCGTGGTGAGCTTTAATGATGACCATAGGCGCTGCTGCTTCAAATCCCACTCTCCCTTTGATGCCTATGATGGTATCACCGATGTGTATATCTCTGCCGATAGCGTATGATGATGCTATCTTTTGCAAATGGGAAATAGCATCAGCGGGATGAACAAATGTCGTATCATCTATCGCTGTGATTTCTCCTTTTTCAAAGGAAATAGTGATGGATTTTTCTTCAGTGGCAGTTAGCTGACTCGGCCATGCCTCTTCCGGTATCATACCGTGTGATGTGAGAGTCTCTTTACCACCTATGCTGGTTCCCCAGAGTCCTTTGTTGATGGAGTAAGCCGCCTTCTCAAAATTCATAGCTACTCCTTTGGATTTGAGATAGTCGATTTCAGTTTGCCGGCTGAGTTTCATGTCCCTGATAGGTGTGATGATCTCCACATCAGGTATCATCATCTGGAGGATCATATCAAATCTGACCTGATCATTTCCGGCACCCGTACTGCCATGTACCACGGTCTTAAGTCCAAGATCGTTGGCATGTTTTGCAATGTGCATCGCCTGACTTAACCTTTCTGCACTGACCGAAAGCGGATAGGTGTTGTTTTTAAGGACATTGCCAAAGATGAGATATTTGATGATGTCATCGTAATATGATCTGGTGGCGTCAATATTTTTGTGTGTTTTTACACCCAGATTCAAAGCGTGTGCTTCTATTTTATCCAATTCATAGGCATCAAATCCTCCGGTATTGACAGTAACACTATGGATTTCATAACCTAGCTCATCGGTGAGATATTTGACACAATAGGAAGTATCCAGTCCGCCGCTGAAGCCAAGGACAACAGATTTTTGATTTATGTTTTTTTCCATTTTAATATTAGGTTATATTGTTGACAATAAGACTTTGGCAAAACTTCTGACTTTAGTGTCTGATATCTTGCCTTTATCAAAAAGTCCTCTGAGAAAGTTGAATTTTTTGATCTTCATAAACCGTTCAAAAATATGTGCATTTTCCTTAAACTCTTCTTTAATCTTTTCTATGGGAGCGTGTTCCTTCGGGTCATAAAGCATGGCGGTGCAAAGACAGTTTTTTCGATCTTTGGCTGTGAGGATATCAAAGTTGACACAACTTCTGCAGCCTGCCCAAAATTTTTCATCCTGTGTGAGTTCGCTGTACGTGACCGGTTCGTAGCCCAGATCACTGTTGATTTTCATGACAGCAAGGCCTGTAGTCAGTCCGAATATTTTGGCATCAGGGTATTTTCGTCTGGACAGGTCAAATATCTTTTGTTTTATGTTTTTTGCTACTCCGGTTTTTCTAAATTCCGGGGAGACGATGAGTCCTGAATTGGCTACGTATTCTCCTTCCCAGGTTTCTATATAACAGAATCCCACCCAGGTGCCATCCTTGGTCAGGGCAATGACAGCTTTACCTTCTTCCATTTTGTGAGAGATATAGTCAGGGCTTCTCTTGGCGATACCTGTTCCTCTGACTTTTGCGGAGGATTCCATCTCATCACAGATGATCTGACTGTATCCGGCATGAATACCGGAAGCTTCCATTACGAGGATGTCATCATTGACTATAGTCATGTATAAGATTAATTTAGAATGGTTTTGAGAAAAAATAATAGCCAAAAAATACTACAAAATATGCAGCTGAGTTAAGTGGAAATCAGATCCGCCTATGGCTAATAGTAGAAGGAGCGAAGCAATGCACCGGTGCAGAAATAGCTATTATTACCAATATCAGAGAATATTGAAAAAGGTGTATAAAACGGTATGATAAATTTGTCAACACTTCGCTTAATAATATTTTTGCAAATCAGAATACAAATATAATGCTAAATTAGTTCCACGATATGATTAATTTTGATTTTTTTAAGATTTTTTTTTGTTTTGAAATTTTATTTCGTGACTGACAGTAAATTTTTATTATAATTTTCAATGAGATATTTTATTCATTTGGCATATAAAGGTACTTCATACAGAGGATGGCAAAGGCAAATCAATACGGAATTTAGTGTGCAGCAAATTCTTGAGAATGCTATCACAAAGATGACTGGTACAACTACAACCATTATGGGCTGCGGTCGTACAGATGCAGGTGTTCATGCTATGCAGTATTTTGCACATTTTGATTATGATGGTGTATGGGCATATGATCCTGTAGAACGGTTGAATCGTATTTTGCCTGATGACATTTCAGTGTTTGAAATAATAGAAATGCCTGAACGTGCACATAGCAGGTACGATGCTGCAAAAAGAAGTTATGAATATCATGTCCACTTTGAAAAAAATCCATATCTGGCAATATTTAGCTTTTATGCAGGAGATATCAAACCTGATGTAGAAATGATCCGTAAAGGACTTCAATTTTTGAAGGAAACAGAAGATTTCAGATATATGTGCCTTACTCCTGACAGGGTGAACAATACATTGTGCACCATATATGAAGCATCCGTGGAAAACTTTGAAGATAATAAAAGGCTTATATTAAAATTCACAGCGAACAGATTTTTGAAGTCTATGATCAGAATCATCACGGGTAGACTGCTGGCCTTATCCACAGGAAAGATGAGTTGGGACACTTTTGTCAATGTATCTTGCGGAAAGGAAAAAATGAAATTTAATCTGATGGCGCATCCCAATGGTTTGCATTTGACCAAAGTTGTGTATCCATATTTGGACAAGGAAGTAAGGGTCAGATTTTAATTCAATGTCGTTTAGACAAGAAATTTTTCTTTGTTTTTACCCTATCTAAATCTTACCCTTACAAGGGAAAGACTTCATAAAGAGGTCTTAACTAAACGACATTGGACTTTAGAGTATCTTTAAATTTTTATTGCCTTAAAATCAATGTATTATGAACCTGACTTCAAAATAATCGCCTTATTTAGTTCACTAAATTCGTTGATTATTTTATCGCCAGAACCATAATCTCTTGATTTACAACTAAGAAAAATTTTAAACATACTCTTAATTTCCCTTGATAAAATGTGATGTTCTACCTATTTTTGCATTGTCAAATTATACCGACTTTCCGATTGATTGGAAACTGTTGGGTTAACCCAACAGATGTGAACCTTATTTACCCATATATTTATACCGACGAGAATTTATTTTTCTAAAGACGATGATACACATGTCTTTATTATAAAAATAATTCTGTCGCCATTATTAGGAATCTTTAACTATGAAAAAATATCAGGTTTCCGGTTGATTATTTTTTGATGAAAGTGTCATTGACTTGGATTTTTGAAGGTGACAGAGCACTAGCCAATAAACATAATCATATAATTTTTAGCACCACATTTGTAGTCTTTTGCTTTTTAAGATACTTACTTTATATTTGCTATTTAATAATTCAGAAATGAAAAAATCAAAAGTCGAAAGTAAATCAGCCAGACAAAATTCAGCAGAACAACAAGCCAAAGGTAATAAGGTCTTATGGATGATCTGTGCTACGCTGTTTTTTTTGTCATTTGTGGTATATTTCAATACTCTTGGCCATGGTTTTGTCCTGGACGATCCGTTGGCCATTGAGCTGAATAAAAATGTAACATCAGGCGCGGCTGGAATCGGAGATATCCTGAAAGGAGGGTATCGTGAAAATAATTTTGGCGGGCAATTGTATCGCCCTGTTTCTTTGGTACAGTTTGCAGTAGAATGGCAGATTTCACCCAATAATCCTGCAATACACCATTTTTTTAATGTCTTTTGGTATGCAGCAAGTGTTGTACTGATGTTTTTGGTTTTAAGAGGCTGGTTTAAGGGGCAAAATATCTTGTTACCAACTACGATGGCTATATTATTTGCATTACACCCTATACATACCGAAGTAGTCGCCAATATCAAATCCCGCGATGAAATTATGTCCCTGTTTTTTATACTGGCATCATTTTTCACCTTTCATAGATATATCACTCTCCAAAGCAGAAAATGGTTGTTCGCATCCCTGATCCTTTATTTTATGGCTTTGATATCCAAAGAGAGTGCAGCCACTATGTTTCCTGTGTTTGGTATGATGGCCTGGTGGATCGGACAAAAAAATATCAAACAAAGCATCATGGATGGTATATGGTTTGTCATTCCGGTTTTGATATTACTTGCGGTTAGAGCATCTATTTTTGGCTCACAGGCAGCACCTGCCACTGATATTATGGATAATCCCATAGTCAGCGCCCATGGTTGGGGTGAAAGACTAGCTACTGCATTGGTCATATTGTGGAAATATGTCGCTTTGCAATTGTTTCCGCATCCGTTGGCATGTGATTACAGCTATGAAGTGATACCAGTCACTGATTTTAAAAATATGGTGGTGTGGGTGTCGATTTTTCTGCATACAATACTTGCAATCGTGTTTTTTAAAGGTCTGAAGACAAAAAATATGCTATCTTTTATGATCCTTGGCTATATGCTGGCTATTTCTCTTTTCAGTCAGATTCCTTTGGTCATCGGAACTATGTTTGGAGAAAGACTGGCTTTTCTGGCTTCATTTTGGTTGGTGGCCGGCATGTTGTATCTGGCTGGAAGATTTTTTATAAAAGAGAATAGTGCTGAAGAAAATAATATCAAACATGCTATGACAAACAATATGGTGTTTGTTGGCATGGTCAGCCTGATTGGTGTTGGGTTTGCATTTAAAACTATAACAAGAAATGCCGACTGGAAAGACAACTTCACCCTATTCACCAAAGATGCTGCAACCCATACACAAAGTGTACGCCTTCAAAATGGTGCCGCCGACCAATTGGTGAAAGCTTCGGAGACGAATGGATTGTCACCCGAAGAAATATCTTCGATGCTGGAAAAAGCAGAACAACATTGTAATGCCATCATGAAGATCAGACCGGTTCCTACAGCGTATCTGACCCTTGGCAATATCAGGATCAAACAAAAAAGATATGAAGAAGCTATAAAATATTATGATCAGGTCAATGACCTAAAAGACATAGTAGATCAAAACAAAGCTCTGGCATACAGAGAGTTGGGCAGGAAGGCCGGAGAAATCGAACAGAATATCATTAAATCACAAGATTTGCTTGGGAAATCCTTGCTTTTCAATAATGGAGATGCAGAGACCTGGTACCTGATGGGTGTTTCATTTGGCGTTTCGGGCAATCATCAGAAGGCAGCAGAACACTTTGAGAAAGCATTCCAACTCAAGCCCGGACCGGAATATGCCAAAACTGTTATAACGGCTTATCAAAATTTGGGTGATCAAGCAAAGGTGCAGGAATATCAAAAATATATCAGTAAATGATTTTAATTAGTTCTACTTTGTCAAATTATACGGACTTTCTGATTGATTGGAAACTGTTGGGTTATATATTCAAAATATGGGGATGATAAAAAGCCCATATTCGAAACCAATATGACTATACTCATAAATCCTGAATTTATTATGTTATAATTTTGCAGCTGTTTTTTTGTTATGGTTTTTTAACTACTTTTGGAGTTAAATAATCTGAGCCATTATGCATCTGGATACCAACTTACTGATTGCCTGGGGAGCTGTAGCGAAAAAATATAAAAAAGGTGAGTTTATTTTTTATGAAGATGACCCTTGCAGATTTTATCATCAGGTATATGAGGGAAAGGTAAATATGTGCAATTATAATGATGATGGCAGGAAGTTTATTCAAGGCATTTTTGGACCCGGCGATAGTTTTGGAGAACCGCCATTGTTTATCAATGAGGTATATCCGGCATGTGCTCAGGCTGAGACAGACTGCATTGTCTATATACTGGTAAAAGAAACCCTGATAAAAATTCTTTATGAATATCCTGAAGTAACATTGAAGTTTGTTACAGGTTTTGCAAGGAGGATTTATGATAAATCAGCCACAAATAAAAACATCATCAACCCTCATCCTGAAGACAGAATCACAGGTTTTTTAAAAAAATATAAAAAAGACAACAATCACAACCATGTTAAAATCCTGATCCCTTATACACGGCAACAGATGGCTGATTTTCTGGGCCTGCGGGTGGAAACAGTTATAAGGACCCTGATCAAAATGGATGAAGATGGAAAGGTAGAGATCAGAAGACGTAAATTGTATTATTAAAAAAATGTAACAAAGCAAAAAGGATTTTTCATCAAAGCAGACACCATAATCTTTCCATAGTTTGATCGATCCGAAACATAGTCTTCCGGGTTAATATCTGAAAGTATACCTTACCTTAAATAGAATCTGACGATTTTGCAAAGCCCATCTATCTCCTATTTCACGAATAGTATTATTATTAAAAACGAGAAATGCATCCCCCAATGGATGAAAAATCCAATGAGCTCTGGCGTTCCATCCTATTGATTTGCTCTCAGTATCATATTGGGCAAAACTATTGACCTGAAGATCAGGCGTGATGTTTAATCTGATGCGAAATCCAACCAACGTTTGGTGAAAATTGCCCCATGGCAATCTTCCGTTATTATGAATTAATGATGCTTCCATATTTACAAATGCTGATGGATTTATTTTTAAAGATGTCTGAATTTCATCCAGTTTACCTTCGTAAAATGAACCGAACCACCAAGTCAGCTGGCCACTAACCGGTCTCTTGGCAGCAAACTGTCCTTCCAGTCTATAACGGTTAAAATGATAGGCACCTTTGGGAATAGTGACATTATTACTGATTTCAAAGGGAACTGTGAGGTTTTCTCCCTGTGGATTGTAATTGATTTCTACTCTGTCACCACTTTCCAGCCTCCAGTTGATGGGAGCGGTAAATATATTGTAACTCTGCCAGCTCTTATCTATTTCTCTGATGTAAGTCACGATAAATTCGTGAAACATTTGGCGCAGCCAGCCATTTTGCGGTCTTGGAGAAAACGTAAGACCAAACCTGGAGTAATGTACACCACGACGTGGTATAAATCCCATAGAAGGATCAAAATCTTTTCCCAGCCGTGCATATGTCATAGCTATATCCCATCTGTCATTGGGATAATCTATTTTAAATCCTGCAGCACTTCTGTCCTGTCGCAAATCCTGCCTTTCGTTATAGAGAAACCATCCACCGGCCAGAAAATTTTTATTTCCCCTAAAACGTGTAGTCTGGTAAGTAAAATCAGCTCCACCTAACCAACTTCCGAGTCTTCCCTGAGGATCACCTACAGTGGCTATAACACCAACTGCACTCTCTTTCCAGATATTTCGCCGTACCCTAAAAACACCCATGTTGGTAGATGAAAGCCTATCATTTGGCAAGTCCAAGGCGCCTGTATGCGTGGCAAGTGCCCCGAATGCAGTTTGGTTTACCCTTCCATTTAATTTTAATCCAGCATTAATAGGTACTTCATTGCCTTTAAAGAGACCTATTCGACGGCTGAAAAAAGGAAGTACTGTCCTGTTTCCGGTACCGATGCCAAATTCAAAAATGTCTGATCCTTCTAAAAAAAACGATCTCCTTTCCGGAAAAAACAACGGAAACCGGGTAAGATTTGTTTGACGTGTATCAACATCCGCCTCTGCAAAATCGGTGTTGATAGTCAATGAAGACACAATATTTGGCCCTATTCTTTTATTGACATCGAGACTCGGGGCGAACCTGAATTTTTCTGAAGGCTGGACAAAAGATGTGATCAAAGACGGTCTTATATTTAACCCTAAACCAAAATCAAATTGTGGTAAACCTGTCAAAAGTCCTGCTCTGCTGGTTTGAGTAAACCACTGATCTCGTTTTACATTAGCCCAGCGGCTGGTTTCCAGCAATCGTTGAACCCGTCGCTGAATGTTAAAACCCCAGGTTGTCAGTCCTTTCTTAAAAGCAATACTTTGAATAGGAATACTGATTTCTAAACTCCATCCCGCACTATCGATAGTTGTGAAGGCTTCCCAGGCTGCATCCCAATTTGAGTTTTCAGACTCGCCTCTATTGGAAATGAGTGCATCATATCTTGCACCATTGGCATTGACAGCCAAAATATACCCTGACTGTCCATCCAGAAAAGGATCTATAACTACGCGGATATGATCTTCAGAACTTAAGTCGGAATCCCGCAGTTTTGAAAATCTTACGATTTCTCCTGGTGTGGAATCATCACACCGCACACCGATCAAAATCTTATTATTATTGGCGACTACTTTTACACTCGTCGTGAATTCAGGATCATTTCCCTGTATCGGTTCTGTAGTTTTAAAATCGACATTGGCTGTACAATTTTTCCAAACGTCTTCATTCAAAATTCCGTCCAGAACGATTTGATCATTCAGGATTTCAGCTTTCATTGATGGCCTTTCAATATCCTGAGCACTCAAACATTGACAAAGTATTAAAATAAAAAGTATAATAAATTTTTGCATGAAGACTTATTATTCTATTAATAGGAGCGTAAAAAAGCCGATTTTACTTATTGGATTTCAAAATTATAATACACAAATTAGTAACTGCTCTTCTTTACCCTCAATCCCTAAAGGGACGACCCACACAATTCTTCTAATCAAAGCGTTGACTCCCCTTCAGGGGTCGGGGGTTAGTAGAGCAAATCTCCTCATATATTTATTCGAATTAGCATTTATGGCTCAATTTATTTTTATAAATATTAAGTGCAATTGGTTATTCACACCAGCAATAATGACTGTACGCAAATATTATTTTGTCAATTTTAGGGCGTCATTCAAACGCTGTGCCACATTATCCCAATTGATGATATTGAAAAGATTATCAACAAAGTCGGTTCTTTTGTTTTTGTATTTCAGATAGTAAGAATGCTCCCATACGTCGATCACGAGCAAAGGAATGACTCCCCATTGGGTTATTTTTTCGTGATTTTCGCATTGGAGTACGGTTAATTTGTCAGTATACGGTTGATATCCCAATATACCCCAACCATTTCCGTCCACATCCTTTGATGTTTTTGCCAAGTACAGCTGAAGTCTGTCATAACTACCAAAGTCTTTCTGGATTCTTTTGAGCAAATCACCACCAGGGGTTGACTTTTTATTGGTCAAGTTGGTCCAGAAAATAGAATGTAAAATATGTGACGAAAGATGAAATGACAACTTCTTAGTCCAATAATCCAACGTTTCAATTTTGTTTTCATCCATGGATTTTTTTATCATCACGGCATCTGTATTTGCACTTTTTACAGCTCCACCGTGATGAAAAGTATAGTGTAGATGCAAGGTTTCAGTGTCCATATACGGCTCCAGGAAATTTTCATTATACGGCAATGGTTGATGAATAAAGATACCTTTCTCATCTACTAACCTGTCAATATTATTAGCCACCAGATTTTGGCTGAAAGCTTGGTTTGATGCAAAAAATGATGCAGCACCTGCCAGGGCACTTTGCGTTAAAAACTCTTTTCGGTCCATGGTATTATTCTATCTTTTAAATTAGTAACTAAAGGTAACATTAAATTTGAAATGTCAAAACCTTTTGGTTTTGTTAAGTCTGTTTTAATATTTTTCTTTTATGATTTCATAAATATTGATGTGATGTATTATTCAAATTCTAAGGTATCAATTTCCTGCATCAATCTGTGAGTCTCCATTAAGGCTACTATGATTTTCTGATAATGCAAAATGTCACCAAACTCCAGTCTTCTTTCCTTGCGGTCTTTGAGCCATTTTTGAGCCGGCTGATATCCTCCAATGTAAAACTCCCAGGCTATCAGCGGTACATTGGCGAAATATTGTGTGTCGTTGATGTACACTTTGCCAACAACTTTCGGTACTTCCGATGGAATGGAATTAACAAATTTTGGTTTGGTTACAACATTGTCACCGTCTATAGGATATTGGGTGATAAATTTTTCAACAACAGGACTTTCCAATAAATGAATTTGCCGAATTTCTCCACCCAATTTTACCAATTGCCAGAAAGTGTCTTTGTCCTTGGGATAAGGCACTCTCGGAAAATCAATTTTTAAAAACTCTTTGTATTTCTCTCGGTATGTTGGCGAATGTAAAACCGCATAGATGTAATCCAGAATATCAATCGGAGCAAATGGCTCCCCTGATCCCTCCAAAGGAGGGGAACTATTTGCACCCGTAGTCTCCCTTTTGGAGAGATTTAGAGAGGCACTTCCTTCTTCTATGCTATCCAGTTTTTGTTTAATTTTGGATACCACAAATTCAGCATTTTCGAATACTTCTTCATTGGTAAATCGTATCACGTCGTAACCCAATTCATTTAATCTTGCAGATCTGAGTTCATCATATTCTTTTTGTTGTAAGTGAATGTTACCATCAATCTCAATGACCAAATTTTTTCTTAAGCAGACAAAATCAGTAATAAAATCATCAATAATATGTTGCCTTCGGATTTTATGCCCGGTTTTTTTATTTCTGAGTAATTCCCACATAACTTTTTCTGCATCAGTTGGATTTTTTTTAAGCTCCTCTTGAAATTCTTTAGTAAAACGATACGATCTGGCATTGGCCGTTTGGTAGTGTGGTGTTGCCTCCCCTAACCCCTCCAAAGGAAGGGGATTAAAAAAAGTCTCCCCTTTGGGGAGATTTAGTGGGGCAGACTTCTCTGCTTCAAAAGGAATCCCAAGTTTCTCTGCAATTTGCTTTACAATTTCTGTATTTAGATTTGGTGTTCTTTCTGTTGATTGACCAATGGTTTGTTGGCCGCTGGTTTCGGGATATAGGTAAAGAGGAAAGGTAGATGTTATTTCACTTGTCCTGTTTGAAACATAAGAGCTTTCGAATATTCTATTTGAAATAAAGGCATGATAATAATTATCACCTGTTTTGAATTGTTTGCAAAGTGCTAAACCAATATTATTCCCTTTTAAAAATTGTTTCATTATCTGCAATGATGGTCTTGCATAAAGTCCCCCAGAATTGCCAGTATACAGAGTCCACCGATTATCAAAAGGTCTATAATTGACAACTTGAAAATCAAAGTCTTTATGTTTTTCTGCATCAGTTTTAGCCCATTTATATTGCCATGATTGTGCGTCTTTTGGTCTATTATATTTTAGTCTCCAAGCATTTTCGTCTAAATTTAAAATATCATTTATTTTTGACTTAGATTCATTAATGGACATGGATATATTAAACCCATCAATTGCTGTTACAAATCCGACATTATTATTTGAAAATATCTCATCTACTTTAAAACCTTTGTCATAATTTGCATTACCAATAGTTGATTTAGGAACAAAAAACAAATATGGTTTTTCAGGTTTCAATTCTAAAAAATCGATATTTTGTAATGAGTTTTCAGAAAGAAAATCATATTTCATTTCACGTTTTCCAAACAAATCAAAATGAAAAACTTTACCTAACTCGTTTGCCTTTTTCTTCCCCGTTTTTACAAATACAGTAATTGCAACACCTTGCATAATGTCAAATACATTAACATCAGCACTTCCATCTGGATGCTTTTCTTTTTTCTTGCTATTTCCGTGTAAGTCTATGGTGTAAATTTTATCATAGGTTTTTAGCAAATGCCAACGCATTCCACGAAAAGTAGGATTATCTAAAAAACCGTGTGGATTGATGAAAGCCAAAACGCCACTACCGTTTTTCTCAATGAAGTGTTGACCGTATCGTAAGAATTTTACATAGTCGTCATTCAGCCAATGTTTACGTTCATTAAAATGAACGCCATCAACATATTTGTAATCTTCAATCAGTTTGCTAATCCATTCGCCATTGTTTGAAGATATACCGCTGTAAGGCGGATTCCCAATCACACACATTACTGGTGTATCTCTTTTGATGTGATTGGCTTCATTGGCTTCTGTACTTAGCCAACTTGCAAATAGCGTTCCTGTATCGGGGTGGCTATCTTCCAGGCTATTGGTAAGGTAAACTCTGAATCGTTGGTTGGTGGTGGGTTTGTAGCCTGTTTCGGTCAGTAGCAGGTCCAGCTTTAAATGAGCCATAGCATAACTTGCCATCAGCAACTCAAATCCATTGAGTCGTGGCAGCAAATGTGTTTCTACATAATTGCTCCAGATGCCTTGCTGTCCTTCAAACTTTTTGTGAATGTGTTTGACTACTTCAGCCAGGAAAGTTCCGGTGCCGGTGGCTGGGTCTAGTATTTGCACTTTATGTACTTCCTGCTCTACTTGTTTGCCTTGCAAGTTTACTTTTATTTTGATTTTGGTCGTGTCAGCCAATCCTTGCGGTAAATCAAATTCGGTTTTGAGTATATCATCTATTGCACGCACTATAAAATTGACCACGGGCGCCGGCGTGTACCAAACGCCACGGGCCTTTCTCAATTTCGGGTCGTATTCGCTCAGAAATGTTTCATAAAAATGGATGATCGGATCTTCCAATTTTGTAGTCTTACCATAATTTTTAAGGATTTCTTCTACGTTGCAAGCCAAAAATATTTCTACCAGACTATCTACAATCCATTTGATGCGGTCGTCAATGTCGGGACCAGCAATGTAACCAAACAGTTTGCGTAGAAATGGATTGGATTTCGGGATGAGTTCGGCAGCTTCCTGGCGACTGAAAGTAGGAAGAGTAGGATCGTGCAAACGAGCTGCAAACATGCCGTATGCAATGGTTTGTGCGTATACATCGGCAAATGCGCCGGGAGTGATATCATGGATCAATAGCTCTTTGAAAGCATTCATCTGATCCTTCAGAGTACTGTTTTCATGAGAATTCACATCTGAAATCAGGGCCCGGGCAATGACATCAG
Source organism: Saprospiraceae bacterium (assembly GCA_016713025.1). Classification (NCBI taxonomy): domain Bacteria; kingdom Pseudomonadati; phylum Bacteroidota; class Saprospiria; order Saprospirales; family Saprospiraceae; species Saprospiraceae bacterium. Next base: position 3,776,097 of record JADJPZ010000004.1, read on the forward strand.
CCAGCAATTTGGCTTTGCCAGCCATCAGATCAGCCAGGCGTTTTGGGCTTCGTATGGTTTGGGTCACCCGAATACAAAAGTCTTTGATCAGATTTTCAAACGCAGCAAAGTTTTCAGGTTTTGGTATTATCTTTTTATGGTCCAGTTGACCAATAGTTATCTGAGAGACCAGCTGCCCCTCTGTATAAAAGAAAAAGGTCAAATAATCAGTAAAAATAATATTGGGAAGCCCTTTTTTGTATCTGTCAAACTGTTCTTTATTTTTCTTTTTTCCTTCCAGGTCGGCATCCCCTATATCTTTGGTTTCGATGTAGCCGACTTCTATGACATTGCGGATAATGATGTAATCCGGGGCACCGCAGGCCTGTCTTTTGGGTTCATTGATCACTTTGACATCTGCTACGATGCCTTGAATGAGTGCCTCCAAAGGTCCACGATAACTATGTTCGCCGGTGCTGCCGGTATTCAGTTTAATTTTAAGCGTTTCTATGTATTTGTCAGTAGTCATAATAGATTTTTACGAAAACAGATACGACAAAGATAAAAGAATATATGGAATGAGCTTTAATATCCCATACTTAAAGCTTTCAAATAACTAAATCTTTAGATGTACAATCAACAGTTTTTCTGAATACAGCCAAAGAGTTGCAATTTCCCAAAATTTAGTCTTCTTGCCCTTTTCTAAAGTCTAAACATAGTTTCGGTCAAACTTTGTTAAAATCAAAAAAAATAAAAGTGGATATATTTGTCCACTATCAAATAGTTTATATATTTGCACCTGATAATCATTTATAAAACAATAAAAACAAATATTATATGTATCGCAATAATATTACATTTATATTGGTGTTTGCATCTATAATGGTTGGTCTTAGTCAGGATACAACAAAAGTAGATTTACCGATAAAACCCAAAATAGATGGTTATCATGTAGGGGTAGTACAAATTTTATTTTCGCACAATAATGGAGAAACAGTTTTTTTTGACAGAACCAGCGTATATTCAGTGGGCTTTCCATTTGGTATTACATTAAACACAACAGGTAAAATCAAAATAGATCTGGAGCTGGTTCCATTTATAAACCCATACATATATTCCAACCTACCTTATAAAATTCATTTGTTGTATCATCCCGGTATATTGTTACCCTTAAAAGATGGATGGACACTGGGTCTCAGGGCAGCTTTTGAAATTGGAGAAGGTCAGTTTGGATTTACCCCACTGATCAATAAAGCATTTAAAAACAAGAAGGGTTCTGCCTTTTTTATCGAACTGGTAGCACCTGGCCGATTCGGTCCTGCTAAAGATTCAGGATATACACAGCTGGGAGGAATTCACATCGGACTGGGGTTTTAAAACCACAAGATACCAACCACTAATTTTCACACTTAAATATATAAAAATGAACATCAATATTGATTCAGTCATAGGTGACATTGTCGCAAAAAATTACAAAACAGCAGAAGTATTCAGGTCGTATGGTGTTGACTTTTGTTGTAAGGGCAACCGAAAACTCATGGATCTTTCCGGCTCCGGATCCGTCGAAGTTGAAAAACTAATCCGTGATCTGGAAAATGTCCAGTCAGACCAAAAAGAATCCGGCACCGAGTATAACACATGGCCACTTGATTTATTGGCCGACTATATTGAGAAAAAATACCATCGGTACATAGAAGAAAAAATACCTGTGATTGATGAGTATCTCACAAAAGTCTGTAAAGTGCATGGACATGGATACAATGAACTGTATAAAATACATGAAATCTTCAGTGCGTCATGTGAAGATTTGTTACACCATATGAAAAAGGAAGAAAACATCCTCTTTCCATACATACGCAAAATGGTCGCGGACGAAAGACAGGGCCTTTGCCACAAGCCCCCTATGTTCGGGAGTGTAAAAAACCCGATATCCATGATGGAAGACGAGCATGCTACAGAAGGAGACAGATACAGAGAAATATCGGTTTTATCCAATAATTACACTCCACCACCAAACGCCTGCAATACTTTTATAGTAACATATGCGATGCTGCAGGAGTTTGAAGAAAAACTTCATGAACATATTCATCTGGAAAACAATATTTTATTTCCAAAAGCAATAAGACAGGAAGAGAGCCTCATATATCAGCAAAATTAATGAGGAATGGAGCGGTTTGTGATCAAGAGAAACGGAGATTATAAGTTATTTGAAGCATATAAAATCAAAGACGCTATTCAAAAAGCCTTTGAAAGTGTTTCGGTAACATACACCGAAGAAATCTTTGAAAGAGTCAATATTTTAATAGGTTCGGTGACGGTCATCTCTGTGGAAGAAATACAGGATACCATCGAAAAAGCACTGTATGACAGTCGATACTTTGATGTGATGAAGAGTTTTATGCTGTACAGGCATACCAGAAAGATGCAAAGAGAACACGACAAAGGACTACGTGATGATACAACCTATATCGACAGCACACAAACCGTAGAGGAGTATATACACAGAAGCGACTGGAGAATCAACGCCAATGCAAATACCTCGTACTCCAATGCCGGATTGGTCAATAATATTTCCGGTAAAATCATTGCAAATTTCTGGCTGGATAAAATCTATTCTTCAGAAGAAGGATATGCCCATAGAAACGGGGATCTTCACATTCATGATCTCGATTGTCTGACCGGTTATTGTGCCGGATGGAGCCTGCGAGTCCTCCTCAATGAAGGATTTAATGGTGTGAGAGGCAGAGTCGAAAGTCGCCCACCCAATCACTTCAGAGAAGCGCTGGGTCAAATGGCCAATTTTTTGGGTATCCTGCAAAGCGAATGGGCCGGGGCACAGGCTTTCAGTTCTTTTGATACCTATCTTGCTCCGTACGTTTTCAAGGATAATTTATCCTACGCAGACGTACTGAAAGCCGTCAGAAGTTTTGTGTATAATCTCAACGTACCTGCCAGATGGGGTCAGTCTCCCTTTACCAATATCACCTTGGACTGGGTCGTACCCGATGATCTTAAAGAACAGTTTCCGGCCAGGAAAGACAGGCATCTATTTGAGCACGTCACTGCTGATGCCTTCATAGTCAGGATAAAAGAAAGAGGAGCTGTGCGACCTTCAGATATGTGTTACAAACATTTTCAGCAGGAAATGAATCTGATCAATAAGGCATTTTATCAGGTCATGACAGAAGGTGATGCCAATGGACAGCCGTTTACATTTCCGATTCCTACGGTCAATATTACAGAAGATTTTGACTGGTATGGGGAAAACACTGAGCTGCTTTTTGAAAATACTGCCCGGATAGGATCATCTTATTTTCAGAATTTTGTAGGGAGTCAATACCTACGTGATGAAAACGGCCATAAAACCGAAAACCCTCTTGCCTATAAACCCAATGCGGTACGAAGTATGTGTTGCAGATTGCAACTCGATCTCAGAGAATTGCTAAAACGAGGGAATGGACTATTTGGAAGCGCTGAGATGACAGGGAGCATCGGTGTCGTCACGATCAATATGGCCAGACTAGGGTATCTCTACTCCGGCAACAAAGTAAAACTATACGCCAAACTCGATGAACTCCTGAATTTAGCAAAATCTACGCTTGAAAAGAAAAGGATTTTTATTCAGGAAATGTTTGACAGTGGGCTTTATCCATATACACAAAGATATTTGCCCGGATTTAAAAACCATTTCTCAACCATAGGCGTCAATGGAATGAATGAAATGATTCTCAATTTCACGCAGAATAAATACGATATTAGCTCAGAAAAAGGCATATCGTTTGCTGAAGATATATTGGATCATATTCGCCTCAAGCTAAAAACATATCAGGAAGAAACCGGCAATTTATATAATCTGGAAGCTACTCCTGCCGAAGGCACCACTTACCGGTTTGCAAAGGAAGATATTAAAAGATTTCCGGATATCATTCAGGCGGGTTCAAACGGAAATATTTACTACACCAATAGTTCACAGTTGCCGGTAGATTATACGGAAGATCCTTTTGAAGCCCTGTTGCTTCAGGACAATCTGCAATGCAAATACACGGGTGGCACGGTGCTGCATCTGTATATGAGCGAAAAAATAAATAATGCAGAAGCCTGTAGGAATTTTATTAAAAAAGTAATCACCAACTTCCGGCTGCCTTATATCACGGTAACGCCTGTATTCAGCATTTGCCCCATACACGGATATCTAAGCGGAGAGCATGAATATTGCCCAAAATGTGACGATTTATTACTCCAACAAATAAATACTCAAAAATATGAATTCGACAAAATGTAATTCCTCATTGGAAACCCACAACGAAAAAAGGACCAAATGTCTTGTATATACCCGTGTGATGGGGTATCACAGGCCGGTAGAAAGTTTTAACATAGGCAAAAAAGGTGAACACAAACAAAGAATATATTTCAAAGAGCAGCCTGCACAGGAAATTAATCTATAGCATTTCCTCTTTTACATTGCTGGATTATCCCGATAAGGCGGCCTGTATTTTATGGTTTGCAGGGTGTAATATGCGATGTAGTTATTGCTACAATCCGGAAATCGTAACCGGAAAGGGGAAATATACATTTGAGGATATAAGAAAATTTCTCATATCGCGACAGCATTTACTGGATGCAGTAGTAATGAGCGGAGGAGAATGCCTCTTAAGTGATGGAATAAAAGATATTATTGGAGAGATTAAGTCTTTAGGATATTTAGTCAAGATTGATACCAATGGGAGCAAACCTGAAATTCTGAAAGACCTGATCAACAACCAACTGATCGATTACGTAGCATTGGATTTTAAGGCCACCAAAGCAAAAATGTTTCAAATCACGAAAGCGGATTTTTATTCGGAATTTATGGCAAGTCTTGACATCTTGTTACAATCAGATATTCAATATGAAGTCAGGACTACTGTACATTCAGCCTTACTTGACCAAACAGATATTCAAGAGATGGGAACCATACTTTCAAAATTGGGATACAGTGGAAAATATTTTATTCAGCACTTTAGAAACGGAACACCAACTTTAGGAGATCTTGAAAAATCCACAAACTCATATGTAGATCTCACTATTAAAAGTGAAAATATAGATCTCATATTTAGGTAATGAATCTTGTCAATGATATACATACATTTGATTTTTAGTCGGATAAATGTGATTAACTCATACAATCTAAAGTAAATAGTTATTTTTGCCGTCTAAATTTAACTAAAAGTATGTTTTCAAAAACATGTGAGTATGCCATTCGTGCGACAATTTATATTGCTTCCCAAACGATCATAGGAAAGAGGGTTAGTATCATAGATGTTGCCCAAAAAATCCAGTCTCCAGAATCTTTCACATCCAAAATTCTGCAAAAACTTGTAAAAAACAAAATCATACGTTCTGTAAAAGGTCCTGGAGGGGGATTTGAAGTAGATGCTGTCAATCTGGAAGGTATAAAACTGAAAAAAATAGTTGAAGCATTCGAAGGAGATGTATTAAATCGTTGTAGTTTAGGTCTTACTGAGTGCTCAGATATACAGCCATGTCCATTTCACTATAAATACAAACCGGTTAAAGAAAAATTACTTCATATTTTTGAAAACACAAGCCTGAATGATTTGATGAAAGGATATCAGGATGGCGAAACATTTTTAAGGGTATAAAAAAATAGCTGCCAAAATACTTTGACAGCTATCTATAATAACATTCTAAAATCTCTATTGTACTAATTCTGGTTCTAAAATCTCAGGTACTTTCGGAACTTCTATTATTGGATCCATTTGCTCTATGGTATCAATAGTCGGCTTGAGAGATCTGATCCTTGAAACAATAAACCAAGTTAAAGGTAAGACACCGCCGAAGAAGAATACAGAAGCACCAATACCTCTCATCCATGTCAGGCTATTGAAGAAACCATAATCTACGAATTCGTGTGATCTGCCATACCAAAGTCCTTGCTCCACAACAGCTTTAAATTGAATTGATCCGGCTGGAAACAAGTCCAGCAGTACCATCAGCATTAAACCGACGTTGATCGACCAGAATGAGAAGTTGACTACCTTTTTATTCCAATATTGTTCTTTGATCATGAGCCTGGAAGCAAATATAAGAGCTGCCAGAGAAATATTGCCATACACTCCCATCAGCGCAGCATGTGCATGATTTACAGTCAGATATGTTCCATGTTCAAAGTAATTCATAATCGGCAAATTAATAATAATACCCAAAACGCCGGCACCAAAGAAGTTCCAGAAATTGACCGCAATCAGGAAAAGGAATACTTCCGGAAAACCAAAATTTCCCAGATTTTTGTGTTCGACATCTCCAACAGCTAATCTGGGCATATTTTTGAATCTCCAGGCTTCAACTGTCAATAGTATCAAAGGAACAAACTGCAGAGTGGAGAATACACTACCGAGTGCCATAGTTGCTACTGGTTTGGCATTCCAGTAGAAGTTATGTGATATACCCAACAAGCCTGTACCTAAAAATAATATTGTAGCAAAATAAACTACTCTTATAGCAGCCTGTCTACTCACAAGACCCATGAGGACCATAAGGTAACTTACAATCACAGTGATGAATACTTCGAAAAATGCTTCCACCCACATGTGAATGACCATCCATCTCCAGAAGTCGGCGATAACAAAGTTGGTTTCGGGTTTGGCTACAAATCCAGATAGAAAAAGTAATGGAATTCCAATAACAGAATAAAGAATCCAGTTGGGCAAATTCCATGGTTCCTTTTTGATAAGTGCTGGTTTTATCCCTCGATAAACAACTATCATCCATAATATAAAAATACCCATTAATAAAACCTGGAACCCTTTTCCGAAATCTACAAACTCCCAACCCTGATGTCCCAACCAGTACCACCATTCACCCATCAGTCCTAACGGGCCTAAAACCATTCCTGTGAGAGATCCACCAACGAGAATAAAAAGAAGTACAAACAAAGTATTGATTAATCGTAATTGGCCCGCAATTTCCTTTTTGGCCAATATCGGCAAAATAAAAATAGAAGATGCTATCCAGCATGTAGAAATCCAGTACAACGATAACATTAAATGCCAGCTTCTCGAAATAGTGACAGGAAAACTATTATTTATTTCGATACCAAAAAATCCAAGCCAATTGACAAAGTCGTTGAGTGTAATCAGGCCGCTTGATACCTGAATGAAAAATAAAAGAATGGCTACAAAAAAGAATTTAAATGTGGCTTTTTGAGTAGGGGTTGGAGAAAAAGCTTTTACCCTTTCTGCAGAAAATAAATCTTTAGTAGCGGGTTTGAAAAATTTATTGGGAAGTTGATTATACTGACCAATAAAATAAAGTACTATACCACACATCAAAACAAATGCCAACAAGCCCAGTACACTCCATAATATTACAGGAGATGTCGGGGAATTTCCGGCAGATGGGTCAAAAGGCCAATTATGTGTATAACTATATTTGGCTCCCGGCCTTTCTGTTACGCAAACCCATGCTCCCCAAAAGAAAAAAGAACTCAAATCGTTGATTTCCTGAGGGTCTTTGATATATCCGGAAGGAAGAGAACCCGCCGCTCCTTTTTGATTGATGAATATATTAGTATAATAATTTTGCACCTTCTGATGTGCATAGACTTGTGCAGGGGTCAGTAATACTAGGTCGGTAGATTTATCATATCTATTGACCTTAAGTTCCTGCTTTACTTTTTCATTTATTTGCGATATCTCAAACTGATCGGGATTGGTACCTTTTACAGTTTTAAACTCATTACTATAGTATTCAACCATGCCTACATTCATCTGATGTAAAGCTTCAGCGGTAAAATCAGGTCCTCGTTGTGCGCCGTCCCCAAAGAAACTACCATATTCCATCAATGCATATTTATGGAAGACCTCCTGACCTCGTTCAATAGTTTTCTGATCAAAAACCAAATTATTTTTTTCATCATTAAATCCAGCCATCGGTGGGGCATCGATATAAGTTTGAAATCCTATCATACCTACCCCTAATAGACTGATGATAAGTATAAAAGTCAAAGGTGCCCACCAGTTTTTAGTGTTCATTATGTAACTCATACTTGTAGAAGAAGAATGCTGATTGTCCATCTTGATAATTTTAAAGGTTAAAAAATAAATTTGTTTAAATAGAAAAGAAGAGATATAACAAATTCAGGCATCACGCCTTAACGTGATGCCATTATAAGTGAACACTTAAATACGGTTCAAGGGGATTAGTAGCTTTTTATATGATCTTTATTTTTTCCAGGGCAACTTATTTACCGTTCTGCCTATTTCGGTACCATATCTTACGCCCTCTTCAGCATCCATTCTGAAGTGTACACCAAGAGGTACCCGAGACCATGCATTTTCCAAAGCCATGTCATAAAAACTGCTGAAAGTGCGTGGATATCCACTGAATTCCGGCCGGTTTTTATGACAATTATCAGTCATTCCATAGCTGTAACCAAAAACACTCGCAAGGGCTTCAGCTGAAGCGGCTCCAAAAGTAGCGTGTCCTGATGGATATGCCGGAAAAGATGGAGTAATACCTTTATCACCTGTAAGTGGATTATCCAAATTGGGCTTCCAGCTAGGGTCGATAAGCCTGTTAATATAAGTTTGGGGCCTTTCAAGATTATAGTGATATTTTGAATTCCAACAGCCTATGCCTGCATCATGCAGGGCAATACCCACTTTAGCATTGGCGACAATAGCTTGTTCCAGATTTGCTTTTTCATTAATATAAACCTGATCTGCTATGGCTATCCATCTGGATGGCGGACTGAAAGTCAAACCCAATAAATCGTCACTCCAAAACTCTCCTAACCACTCTGTCTGATAAGATAATGATGGGGTGTTTTGGGCCATAACCTCAATAGCCTGAGCGTAAAATCCTGATTTAGTATCTTCACTAAATGGAGCATATGATGTGAAAGGACGACAAATTTTTAAGTCGGCATTTATAGCCATCGTTCTTCCTTTGCCCCAGTATGGAAACATTCCCGCACCAGGCCCGGGATAAGTTGCCCTCCAGTCTCCGTTTTTCTTAAACTTGGTTTCCCATTTATAATCTTCAAAAACATTCTTATATTTGTCAAAAGTAGCTTCATCTGTTTTCATAAATTCCCAGACAGCAGAAGCAACGACCTCACCATGATTTTTAGATCTCAAAAATACTTCCTGATTGGTTTCACTCAGGAATTGTTTTTCATTTTGATCAGACAACGCCTTTATTTTATTATATTGGGAAGGAGCTACATCCGGAAATAACCTGCTTAGTAAATAATTGTTGACAGCGTTCACCACAGTTGGCCAGTGATACTCTTGATTCAGGTTAATATTGGGAAGTTTTAATCCCGGATAAAGATGGGCAAGTGAAGCATACTCGGGCATACCCGCTACTGTTGCTTCATAATTTGCTAGCCCTACGTAACCCAATGAATTGGAAACCGGTCCAGGTCTGTATCCGGCGGCATGTCTTTCAATGTCCAACCATACGCTATTCCATTGATGTACCACCTGATAATCAAACTGATTTACGGTTTTGAATAAAGGGACCTCCTCGTCCGTAATATCTTTTTTGCAGGACGGAAGGATAACTATAGTAACAATGCTGAGAATAAAAAGAATTCGAGAAAAAAATTTTGTTAACATAATACTTTGATTTAGAGAGTTATAAATAATGGACAAATATATCCACTATAAAAATACTTAGGTAATTATTTTCATAAAAAATAAAAATTAAAAAAAATAATATTTCATATACGTATGTAACACATTATAAATTGTTTATATATTTATATATATTAAATATTAATTTTGTTATTTTGTTCTTAGTGGCCCCAATAAAGGCATTTTCAATTCAAATGAAATTTTAACAAAGTGGACCTAAATGAGACTTTTAGCTAAAGAGAGTAGATATTATGTAGGTTTTCATGATCTGACGCATAAAATTCAAAAGCATAAGAGTATTATTTTTGTGCCTTTTAATAACATTTAGTAATAAGCTCTGTGATTGGATTTAAATATAAGATCAGAACCAAAACCATGTTAAAATCCTGATCCCATATACACGGCAACAGATGGCTGATTTTCTGGGATTGCGGGTGGAAACAGTCATCAGGACCCTGATCAAAATGGAAGAAGATGGAAAGGTAGAGATCAGAAGACGTAAATTGTATTATTAAAAATAATGGAACAAAGCAAAAAGGATTTTTTTATCAAAGCGGGCATCATAAATCTCACTATCGTTGCCCTTGTCGGTGCGTTGATGAGGTACAAAATAGGATTTGAGTTTCCTTTTTTCAGCCAAAAAAATTTGCTTCATGCACATTCACATTATGCTTTTTCAGGTTGGGTGACTCATATCCTGTATACATTGATGGTTTTATTTCTTAGAAATCATATAAAAAATCAGACCGTTTATTTTCGTCTGTTGTTGGCCAATCTTCTATGTGCTGCAGGTATGATGATTTCATTTACTTTGCAAGGGTACGGTGCTGTCTCCATCACTTTTTCTACCTTATCTATCGTCATAGGTTATGGTTTTGCTTATCAATACATTAAAGATCTGATGAATATGCCTGACCATCCATCCAAGGATTGGTTTAAGGCTGCATTGCTGTTTAATGTTTTGTCATCACTCGGAACCTTTTATCTGGCATATATGATGGTGACAAAAAACATCAACCAGCATGCTTATCTCGGCTCAGTATATTTTTATCTTCATTTTCAGTATAGCGGATGGTTTTTCTTTGCTATCATCGGACTTATAATGGATAAATTTTCAGAATTTCCTTCTTTTTCATACGACTCAAAGCTGTTTAAAACATTTTTTATAGCCTGTATTCCTGCTTACTTTCTTTCGATACTATGGGCCAAACTCCCTTGGTATTTGTATATACTACCTGTAGCGGCTGTATTACTCCAACTTTGGGGATTGTCCCTGATCGTAAAAAAAGTCATGGCACATCTTGGTCATATAAAAACTACATGGCCGAAATCCGTACAATGGTTGTTAGGATTGGCCTTTTTTGCCTTGATCATAAAACTTTTGCTACAGGCAGGCAGTGTATTTCCTGAAATCAGTAAATTGGCTTTTGGATTCAGATCGATAGTGATTGCATACCTTCATCTGGTATTGCTGGCATTTACCACTTTGTTTTTGTTGGGGTATTTGCTTCTGAATAATTATATCAGTCAAAATAAAGTTGCCGTGATGTCATTGATCGTTTTCAGTATCGGTGTTTTTGCCAATGAGTTGGTACTCATGGTACAAGGCGTAGCTTCTTTTGTATATGTCCTGATACCATATCTCAACGAAACATTATTCGGAATCAGTCTTGTGATGCTATCCAGCCTGCTTTTGCTTCTCTTTTACTACAAAAAAGCTTAGTTTATCTTTACTTTTATGATTGTGCTCATAAATTAACTTTATGATTCTGAATTACTTTGTGGCATTAAATTTTAAAAATCATGACACGAATTATTCAAACCTTTCTTGTAATTGTTGTATTTGCATTTGTATCATGCAAATCATCCTCATCTGAATCCGCTGCACCTGCCGCATCAGAAGTAACGGCTGCTGCGGATGGAGTAGGCCAATCCAATGTAAAAGACGAAGTCTCCAATCCTAACATTGTACAGGTGGCTGTAGGCAGTAAAGATCATACTACCCTGGTGGCAGCTGTCAAAGCAGGTGGACTGGTAGATGCACTGTCCAATGCCGGTCCATTTACAGTATTTGCACCGACCAATGCAGCTTTTGAAAAACTTCCGGCAGGCACCGTAGACGGACTCCTGAAACCTGAAAAGAAGCCTGATCTGGTCAACATTCTGGAATATCACACATATGTAGGTGCACTGAGACCGGACTACTTTCAGGATGGCCAATCGTACGAGCAAGTCAATGGCAAAAAAGTAAATATCACTGTCAAAGATGGAAAAACATCAGTCAACGGCAGTGAAATCGTGGCATCTATCCAGACTTCCAATGGATGGATCCATGTGATCGGTGACGTTTTGTTACCAAAATAATTGATTGTCAGATAAGTCAGAGAAGATTTCATTTTTTCAAAAGCCTTGAGTCATATATTTGTGATTCAAGGCTTTTTAGTTATAATTGGTCTCCTTCAACATATTGATGTCGTGGGCACTTCCGGATCGTAGGTACATGTAAATTGACAACGTTGAATAGTTTTATTTTTGTGAATTTCAGCAAACCATATATAACGTTGAATCTGATATATGTAAAAAAATAGAGAAGCAGAAACATATTCAATAAAAATTTGGAAAACAGATTGATTCTCCTTACTTTTGGCAATAGTAAGGTGACGGACAGAAATACAGTGATGATAAAGCTAATCAAAAACGGAGATAGAGTAGGCAAAGCCGTGTACAAACGTATAATAAACGTTAAATAACGGTTAGAAAATTTACAAATCATTAACAAACATTCGTATATTTATATATTTAATATGAGCAGAAAATCAATGAGTTATGAGTGGGTTTGGTCAAAAGGAGTTTCGCATATTAAATAGTTATAGGGCATTTTAAGACGACACACCAACAATGACAGAAACGACAAAATACATAGGTGGAGAATATAAAGTATTGCAACAATTTGGTGGTGCAATGGGACACGTATTTCTTGTGGAGAAACAAGGTATCGGATTTCCATTTGTTTTAAAAAGCTACCAAGACATTAAACCACATCTTGAAGAACTATTCTTTACCGAAGCGAAAAACTGGACTTCTTTTGGTGTGCATCAAAATATCGTCAAGACACTTTTTGCGGAAAAATTTGACGGAAAAATATTTGTTGCTGCGGAATTTGTTGAAGGCAATGAAAACGGAGAAAACAGACTAACAAATTATATTGGAAAAAATTTACCACTTCATTTAATTATTAAGTGGGCTGTGCAATTTTCGTATGGAATGAACCATTGTCTTGGAAAGGGAATGATAGCCCATTCGGACATCAAACCCGACAATATTCTTATTGATAAAGAATTAAATCTAAAGATAACTGACTTTGGACTTTCAAAATCTTACTTGAATGATGAGAAAGTTGGTGGTGGAACGCCTATGTATTACTCACCAGAACAAATTTTCCGCCCAGACAGCATTGACCATAGAAGCGACATTTATAGTTTTGGAATTGTATTGTATCAGCTAATCACAAAAGGTGCTTATCCTTATGTAATGTCAAGTCCTGACATAAGACAAGTTCATTTAAGTGAACCCGTTAAGACAATCAATCATCCACTTTTTGAAATTTGTAAAAAATGTCTTGAAAAAGACCTTTCTAAACGATACCAGCAATTTCAAGAACTATTCAAGGACTTGGATAAAGTTTCGAAAAGCGAAGGAATAGAAATACCAAAGCAAATTATTACACGAGACGATAAGTTAGAAGAATTATACATTCTCTCTCGTTCTTTGTCAGCAATTGGGGAAAACAAAGAAGCACTTAGGGCAATTGACAAATATTTAAGTCATCAACCTGACCATTATTCAGCTTGGTCTCAAAAAGGACGATTAGAATATGAGTTAGGTAATCTTCAAAATGCTTTAGAAGCAACTAAGAAAGCTGTTTACTTGTATCAATATAGTTCGACAGCATTAAACAATTTAGGTGCAATTTACTTAGAACTTGACAATAATGCAGATGCTAAAACTTGTTTGCTTCGAGCAGTTGAAATCGACCCTGAAAACAGCGGAGCATTAATGAACCTTGCTAACGCATTAGTGGAAACTGGAGATATTAGTGAAGCATCACAATGCATTTTAAAATGCTTTCAGTTAACCCCACAGAAGAAAAGTTTACATACAAATTCAAAAAACTTACTTCCTGCTTTTGTGCAAAATCAGCTATTTGAATTTTCTGCTGACATTTACAAACTGCTACTTACCTATTCGTCATTATCCATTAATGAGCATTTCAATTATGCAATGTGCAACTATCAAATTCACAGGTTTAATGAAGCTGTAAAAAGTTTTGAAATTGTTTTAAGTGCCAATCCGAAAGATGCAACAGCTTTAGTAAATATTTCTAAATCATATTATTTCATAGGCAACGTTGACAAAGCAATATTCTATTCAGACAAATTGATTTCGGAAGAAATTAATCCTGCTCAAGGAATGTCAATGAAAGCACAATATCTTCATCAATCAGGAAGGTTTAATGAAGCAGAGAAATATCTACTGGACATTCTAACGAAATTTCCAATGACAGATTTTTTGTGGCTAACTCTTGGCGACATTTATTCAAAAGAAAAACTTTTCAATAAAGCTTTAAACTGCTACCAAAAAACAAGACAAATTAAAAAACAAAAAGGAGCATCGGACAACGACAAAGATTTAATATATATAGAACAGAAAATCAATGACACAAAGAAAAACGCCCTATAACACGGGTTTGGCAAAAGTGGCGGTTCAGTGCTCCGCAGACACATTTGTGGTTAATCAAAGTTTGGTTCTCCGCATCAACATTTGTGGTGAAAATCGCCACCTTCGCCAAGCCCGAAACCGTTGAACAAACCTAAAAATAAATATATCTAAATATCAGTAAGACAAGTTATTAGGCATGGTATTTGGCCTACCAGGTATAATTAAATAATAATAAAATGATACCTGTACACAACCACCTGAAGGCTTATGAGGAGCGACTGATATTGCTCAATTCACCAGTTAAAACCCGGATTTCTTACCTGACAATATTGAGGAAGTATCTCCAATATTGTAACGATCAAAGCATAGAAGATCCATTTACAGATCCTGCTGTAAAACAATATCTTTTATATAGATACAGTCAAAAAATGGATTGGAAAACCATCAATATGGATTACTCATCCATTAAAAAATACTTTGTTGAAGTACTTCAAAAAGCGTGGAATACCCCGATGTTCCCACGACCCAAAGTAAATAAAGAACTGCCCAATGTCATATCAAAAGAAGAAGTACAAAAGCTCATTTCGCACGTACGCAATCTCAAATACAAAGCCTTATTCATCTTCCTATATGCTACAGGGATGCGCATAAGTGAGGCCTTGGCGGTCAAGGTAAAAGACATTGATTCTGATAGACTACAGATCAAGATAGATAAAGGCAAGGGTCACAAAGACAGATATGTAGATGTACCGATGGAATTGATAGAAATATTAAGACAATATTACAAAATCTACAGACCTACAGACAGACTTTTTTATGGGGAGACAACACAAGATGCACTGCCTGAACGCAACATACAGCATGCCATGAAACGAGCTAAAGAGAAAGCAGGCATCATCCATGATGTGAGCCCACATACATTGCGTCATTGCTACGCTACCCATCATATGGAACATGGAACGAATATTGTATATATACAGAAGATGTTAGGTCACACCAATCTAAAAACGACCTCGATATACCTTCATTTATGTGTAAACTTTCAGAGTCAAAGCATAATCCATCCGATTACAACGATCCAAATCAGTCTGATGGGCCATTCACAGACATAGGATCACTATTTAGAGCGTACAAAGAAGCATATATCCACCTATACAAACCGCAGAAGCACGAGATCAAATTTATCAAAGATGTAAGTAAATGTAAAACACCCGCGATCGGAGGGATAGTGATAAGTTGTAGGAGTGGCAAAAAAGAAGACCTACTTATATAAGTCATGTGGCAATAATCAGTGTCCAAAATGTCAAAGTATAAAACGTATACAATGGCAAGACAAGCTGGCGAGCAAGATGCTTAAATGTCCCTATCAGCACATCATCTTTACCATACCTCACGAGCTAAATTATATAGGAAAAGGCCATCCAAAACTATTGTATGGCGTGCTATTTAAGGCAGCTTGGCTCACCATAGAACGACTGGCAAGAGACCCAGAAAATGTAGGGAGGTACACCCGGAATGACAGCCGTACTGCATACATTTGGCTCAGATCTCAAACAACATATACACCTGCATACCCTGGTCACCTTTGGAGGTGTAAGCAAGGATGGCAAATGGGTATGGCCCAAACGAAAAAATAAAATCGCACCGTATCGCAAAATATGTAGCACCTTCAAAACCATCTTTATCAAAGAGCTGGAAAGTCAGCTGCAGAAAATCGATCCATCGTATTATCAAACAGTAAAAGGTATCATCAATAGTACCAAGAAGTGAGGTGGTGTGTACACAACACGCCACCTACTGCTCATACCAAAGTCATAGAAGAATACCTAGGTCGATACATATGCAGAATAGGAGTAAGTAATAAAAAAATACAGTATGATGAAAAACAACAGATCGTAAAAATGGAATACAATGACTACACAAATCAAAAACCCAATGAAGCAGCGCCTAAAGCGATCAAGCAACTCGACCCCATAGTAGCCATGCGACAAATCATGATACATGTCTTACCTCCCAACTTTCAAAAAGTAAGAACATATGGCATCATGACCAAATCAAAATCCGAAAAATAAAAATAACAATCCCGGCACTCATCAAAGAAAATGGTCAAACCATAAGAACATTGTTTCAGATAGTGAAAGCCTTACTACAAATAACGGAAGACGAAGAAGAGGAAAAAATAAAATGCGTTTCATGTCAATCCACAGATAGTGAGATAGAAATCATAAAACCTGATGCTGAATGGTACGAAAAGCACATTGGCCGAGAAAGTAGAAACAAATCGCCTGCACAAACACCCAAAATAGTACCAATAGACCCTAATGCTTCATCGAGGCCTGAGGTATCTATGGAGACAAAAGTCAAAATCAAGGTCGAACACGCAAAAATCTAATCAAATCTTAGGTTAGGAAGGTAAAACCAAAAGCTATTGCAAAAGATTAATGTCTAAAACTCAAAATTATAGCCCAAAGCCAATAAAAAATAACTACTACAATCAAAGCAAATCCCCATATACGGCTCGTTCAACTTAAATATCTACAAATTCGCTTTGGGTTTTGTGCAATTAATTTATCTTTGTACATGCGAATTCGTAGATATTCCTATGAGTTGTGTGCAATAATAACTAAATAATAATGATACCAAAATTTCTAAATAAATTCGAAACAGAATTGAAAAAATACAAAAGAGAGTTTGTAAAAATAAACGCAAAATCTTTAAATATTTCTGCATTTGAAGATCAATTAGATATAAAAACGAGCAAGTTTTTAGGATTTCCATTTTATCCTAAATCAAAAATATATCCTATAGACAAAAATGGTAAACCAATGTTAATGGCTGCTCAAATAAATTTTGAAGAAATACCACAGCTAATAAATTTTCCCGAAAACGGAATATTGCAATTATTTCTGTCGGGAGCTAATTGGTACGAAGAAGAGTCTAAAATTGTGTATCATACCAAATCTGAAACTGAAAGTGAATTTCTGGAAGACTTTTCATTTATAAATCAAAAAGATTATGAAGATATGCCGATTCTATTTGTTCATGAGTTGAGTTTTGAGATGTCTATTGAAAATGCTGGCTTAACAGATAATCAATTCAAATTTCAATTTGGAGATCAAGATTGGTATGAATTTATAGATCAATTAAGTGAAACTGAACAAAGTGAATTTTATAATTATTTTGATGCTAGTGGCCATAAATTGGGAGGTTACGCTGAGTTTACACAAGATGACCCAAGAGATTATGGAACCAGAAACGAAGATGATATTCAATTAATTCAAATTGATAGTGATGAAAATATTATTTTTGGAGATGTTGGAATTGGACATGTTTTTATTAGTATTGAAAGCTTAATAACTAAAGATTTTGAAAGAGCATATTTTACATGGGATTGTCAATAAATCATGCCTAAAATAATAAAGCACACAACAACGGCTATGATGATAGATTCGCTATCGCTTCATCCATCACATAGCCTAACCGTTGTGTGCAACCCTAAAAGACGACACGACCGACAACAAACGAACAGAAAAATGAAAGACAAAATGCCAACGCTTCTGCAAAATCAAAAGAGCTGCATCCCCACGCTCAAAGCCGACCCAATGCAGCACATTTGCTTTTGCCCCAACGCACCCACCGACATTAGACACGGTTTTACAACAATAACAGGCATTTAAAAATTAACTTTGCCAATTAAAAATTAAGAATAACAGACAACAAATGAGCGAGAATTTAGAATTAGAAAAAACCCTTTGGCAAGCAGCCGACAAACTTCGCAACAATATGGATGCGGCTGAATACAAACACGTTGTTTTGGGTTTGATATTCTTAAAATATATTTCAGATGCTTTTGATGAATTGTACCAAAAATTAGAAGCAACCAAACACGAAACAGGAGCCGACCCCGAAGACAAAGACGAATACACAGCAGAACGAGTTTTTTATGTGCCACCGCAAGCACGTTGGAAATGGTTACAAGGCAGAGCAAAATTACCGACAATCGGTAAAGACATTGACGAAGCAATGGACAGCATTGAACGTGACAATGCTTCGTTGAAAGGTGTTTTGCCAAAAGACTACGCAAGACCAGCACTCGACAAACAAAGACTTGGAGAACTCATTGACCTAATTGGCTCAATCACACTGAGCAAAGGCGGAAACGGAAAAGGCAAAGACGTTTTGGGCTTTGTATTTGAATATTTCTTGGGACAGTTTGCAGATGCCGAAGGCAAAAAGGCGGACAGTTTTACACACCACAAAGCATTGTGAAAATTTTGGTGGATATGCTTGCACCCGAACCCGAAAAAAGGGTTTATGACGGCTGTTGTGGTAGTGGTGGTATGTTCGTACAAAGTGAACGCTTCATTGAAATGCACGAACACCGCAAAGGCAAAATTTCCATTTTCGGACAGGAGAGCAACCCGACCACATACAAATTGGCGAAAATGAATTTGGCTATCCGTGGGATTGATGCCAAAATCGAATTGGGCGATACCTTGATGAACGACAAGTTCCCCGAATTGAAAGTGGACTATGTTATTGCCAATCCGCCTTTCAACGTGAGCGATTACAACATCAACAAAGCCGAAGCCCACAAATGGAAATTTGGCGTACCGCCAACAGGCAACGCCAACTATGCTTGGTTGCAGTTGTTTGTGAGCAAACTTGCCCCTTACGGAACGGCAGGAATTGTTTTGGCTAATGGAAGTATGAGTTCAGAAATTGCCACAGAAGGCGAAATCAGAAAAGCAATGATTGAAGCCGACTTGGTGGACTGTATGGTTTCTTTGCCTTCGCAGTTGTTTTACAACACGCAAATTCCCGCTTGTTTGTGGTTTTTAGCTCGCAACAAAACCGAAACCACCAAATTCCGAAACCGCACCAATGAAGTGCTTTTTATTGATGCCCGAGAATTAGGCACAATGATAAGTCGTAAACAAAAGGAATTATTGGATGAAGACATTGCCAAAATTTCTGACACCTACCACAAATGGAGAAGCAAAGAATTTGAAACAGAATACCAAGACATTGCAGGATTTTGCAAGTCTGCCAACATTCAGGACATCCGCAAAAACAATTATATCCTAACCCCAGGGCGATACATTGATTTTAAAGAAGTAGCAGAAGACGGACAGGCATTTGGTGAAAAAATGCAAATGCTCACTTCTACCCTTTCAGAGCAAATGCAGCAAGCCAATGAGTTGGATGAAGCGATAAAAGTTAACTTAGAGAAAATTGGATTTATAATTTGAAAATATGGCTCTAATAAATCAAACACTGAATGGATATACTTTCACCGAATTTATCGGTGCAGGTGGATTTGGTTCAGTCTATAAGGCTACAAAAGACGGCAGCTTATATGCCATTAAGGTTTTCCGAGAAGATTACATACTTCAAGAATACAAGCAAAGCGGTCAAAACAACCGTATTCAGCGAGAAATTGATATAATGAAAACCGTAAATCATCCATATTTGATAAAATATGTTGATGATTTTAAAGGCAGTGATTTAAGTGTCCCATCTTACTTTTTGGTGATGGAGTTTGCCGAAGGAGAGACACTACAGAAACTTATAAAAAAGAATGCTTTACAAAACGAAGGACAAATCATTTCCATTTTTAGGAACATACTACAAGGCATCAAAGCGTTGCACCAAATCAGGGGTAATGATGATGGCAAAGGAATTATTCACAGGGATTTGAAGCCTGAGAATATTATTGTGAATGGAGATAAAGTTAAAATTCTTGATTACGGAATTTCTAAAGTAATAGACTATACAACCCTTACCAGCACAGGCAATTTTTTAGGCTCTCCGCTTTATTCTTCACCTGAGCAAATTACAGACAGTAAAAATATTGACAAGAGAAGCGATTTATATACTTTGGGAGTCATTCTCTATGAAATGTTAACTTCAAAAGTTCCTTATGATTTTACCAATCTTCCCGAGTTGATTGATAAGATTAAGAACGAAAACCCTATACCACCAAGAAAATACTTTGCTGACATCAAGAACAAATATGAAAACATAATTTTCAAACTTCTTGAGAAGAATCCATATCAGCGTTATTTGAATATAGACGAATTGATTTCAGTCTTTGAATCAGATGAAGCACTTCCAACGCGAGAATATGATACAACTCCAAGATTTATGCTGCGGTTATTGGATGACGGGACGGTGCTAAAAAATTATACAGAAAGCCATACTCATCCGATTTTTGTAGAGTTTCCTGCAATTCACCAATTCAGACAAAAAACACTGTTTAACATCATTCAGCAACCACAATTCTTACGAATTGTTGACCCTGAAACTATAAGGTTTGCTTATGATACTTATGCTGACAGGGAAGGTCTAAAAAAACTACCTTATTGTCCGCAGAATTTTGAAGTAATAACACCTGCATACCTTAATACCTACAAAAAGCAACAGGACTATGTGAAATTGGTAATTGACGAAGAAGTTAAATTAAATGCAGATATTTTAGTTTCACCTTACCACTACACGCATAACACCAATGTATTGCCTACCTACAAGCAAAACCCAGTAGAGCAATGGTTTGATTTAGACATTAAATTACTCAAGGAAGCAATTGATTACAAAAACTCTGTTCCTGAATATGCAGATAAAAAACTATACGCGGGAATTTGTATCAACGCAAGTAGTCTAATTAACGACCAGTATAAAAATGATTTGCTTAATTATTACTCGGCTCACGAATGTGATGGTTATATTGTATACGCTGATGGAATAGATAAATCAACCACCGCAATAACTCTATTTCATTATATAGACACATTATTGAAGCTTCAGGATAACACAGGCCGACCATTAATTGCCGGAAGATTAGGTAGTTTAGGATTAGGGTTGCTTTGTCTAGGTATAGCAGGTTTTTCATCAGGTTCAGCAAGATTTGAATCTTTTTCAGAAGATTTACACAAAGACAAATCTCAGCCTTACAATTTATATGAGAGATATTATTTCCAACAATTACTTGGGACTGTTCCAATTGAAAGGAAAATACCAACACGTCTTAATCAAATTTCTAGCATTTTAGGGGCTTGTCAATGTCAATACTGCAAGGGCAAGTTAGCACAAGACGTAATTCAATCTCAAAATAATAAGTTACATTTTCTAAAGGCAATACACGAAGAAATTGAAGTCATTAAAAACACACAAAATAAACACGCCTACTTTTTGAATCGAATTAATGAAGCCATTCAAAATTATAGACGCTTAACTGCCGTTTATAAACCAGATGACTATAAGCATCTAGTAGTTTGGAAAGAAGTTTTTGAAAATATAAGATAGCCCTATGTTTCGATACGAAAGTGAAATGATACCAGTATTGATTGACAACCTATCCAAGGTTTTCAAAACAGAATACATTACGACTGAATTCAGCACAGGGAATGGAGTTGCCGATTTGGTCTTTACAACAGAAATGAGTGATGAAGATTTATATCTGAATGATTATGCCTTAATGTCTCTTTTCGTGAATCTATTTCAACAGAATAAACACTTAACCACAAAGTATTTACAGAAAAGCAGCATTGACAAGACCAGACTGAAAAACTTACTTGCCCATCTTGAAGTGAATAATTTTATTGGGTATGAAGGTGAAATAATTGTACGGAATAGAAAGTACAAGGCACACACCCGAAATTTATTATCGGTTGAAGCTAAACTAAATGATTGGAAATCGGGATTTTATCAAGCTTTACGGTACAAGTTTTTTTCGCATCAGTCGTATTTAGCCTATCCTGAAAAAAACATCCACCGAGTAGATTTAGACTTGCTTAAAGAACACAATATCGGTCTAATCTCGGTTGGTGATGATAAGATTCGATTTATATCCAAGCCAAAATCAGAAAAGCCCAAGGATTTAACATCCTACTTTTTTCTGTCTGAGCTTTTCGCTCAACAATTTAAAGTAATGCATCAAATATGATACTAACCAATAACCAAACAGCTGAAATCAAAGGAGCAATTGCATCTGCATTAGAACGGGTTTATAGTCAAGACTTTTCGTTGATTGAAAGACGGGCACACGAAAGGTCGATTTCTTTCAGGTTTGGGCTTTACTTTTCTGAAATCATTGAGCTCACATCTTTTGGTGATGATGCTGACCTGACGATTGATGCCGAATACAACCGCAATTTGCACAATACAAAAAATATGGAAGGTTTTAATGCACCACAAGGCATCTTACCCGACATCATTTTACATCATAGGGGATTCAATGATAAAAATATTGTGGTGATAGAATTTAAAGGCTATTGGAGTGGAAATGGCAGGGATGACGAAAAACTTCGAGGATTCACACATCAGGAATTCAACGACTATCAATATGGATTAGGCTTATTCATTCGCCTAATGCCCACTTTGGATGAATGTGAGTTGGTTTATTACAAAAATGGTGATTTAGAATGAGTGAGTGGAAAACATATAAGTTGAGCGAGATTGCTGAATTGCGGAAAGAGCAGATTACTCCGAATGGAACAGAGCAGCCTTACATCGGCTTAGAACATATTGAGCAACAGAGTTTACGGCTTAATGGCATTGGGAGTTCAAAAAGCGTCATTAGTAATAAGTTCAAGTTTTATTGCGGTGATATACTTTATGGCAAATTGCGTCCTTACTTCCGAAAAGTGTATCAGCCAAAATTTGAAGGTGTTTGCTCAACAGATATTTATGTAATCAAAAATAAGAAACCAGTTGAACGGGATTTTCTTTACTATCTAATCGCGACAGAAGATTTCACAAACATTGCTAATTCAGGAAGTACAGGAACACGAATGCCACGAGCAGATTGGACGCAATTAGAAAATTCTGAATGGCTAATTCCCGACACATTCACCCAAAAAGAAATCGCCCAAATCCTTACTTCGCTTGACGACAAAATAGAACTCAATCTGCAAATGAACCAAACTTTGGAAGCAATGGCACAAGCCATTTTCAAAGAGTGGTTTGTCAATTTCAACTTTCCGGGTTTTGATGGCGAGTTGGTGGATGGACTGCCGAAGGGATGGAGAAAAATAACTTTGGATGAAATTGTAAAAGTTAAAAATGGATTTGCTTTTAAAGGAACTGATTTTATCAATGAAGGCGTACCTGTTATTAAAATAAAAAACGTAAAACCTAATAAAATACTCTTGACCGACCTTAGTTATGTGAGTAGAGAAGTTGCGGACAAAGCAAAAAAGTACCTAATAAACCCAAATGAAATACTAATTACAATGTCGGGCAATAGAATGAATGGTACGCCTGATACTTGGGTCGGGAAAGTGGCTCTTTTTCAAAGACAGGGTGAATATCTCTTAAACCAAAGAGTTTCAGTTATTGATTTAATCCCAGATTATGCACATCTAAAATACTACTTAACCATTTTACTTTCATCAATTGAATTCCAGAAATATTTCATTTCAAGTGCAACAAGTTCAGGGGGGCAAGCAAATATCTCCCCAACTTTAATTTATGGTACTGAAATCATTTTGCCTGATTTAGAAATATCTCAGAAGTTCTATTTAACTATGAAATCATTTTATGAGAAAATCCTTGAAAATGAAATACAAATAGATAATCTAACCCAAACCCGTGACACACTTCTACCCAAGTTAATGAGCGGACAATTAGAAGTAGTATGAGAAACAGCATCACCGAAAACGAAATAGAAGATATTGCCCTTAGCTACTTGCAAGGTTTGGGCTATACCTATCAGTTGGGAACGGTAATTTCCCCTGATGGTGAGCACCCTGAAAGGCAATACAACGAAGTGGTGTTGGTTACTCGTTTGCGTGATGCCATAGACAAACTCAACCCTACCCTTTCGCAAGATGCCAAAGAAGATGCCCTGAAAAAAGTATTGCGTACTGAAAGCCCCAATGCCTTAATCAACAACGAAAACTTTCACCGATACCTGACAGATGGCGTAGATGTAGAAATGAGAACCGATAGTGGCATTCGTGGTGAGAAAATTTATATCGTTGACTTTGAAAACCCCGAGAACAACGAGTTTGTAGCCATCAACCAATTTACAATAGTAGAAGGAAACCAAAACAAACGCCCAGATATTATTTTGTTTGTAAACGGCTTGCCTTTGGTGGTGATAGAACTCAAAAATGCGGTGGACGAAAACGCCAACCTGAAATCGGCATTCAACCAACTGCAAACTTACAAACAAGCCATTCCTTCGCTATTCACTTACAACAGTTTGCTCATCATCAGCGATGGTTGGGATGCTCGTTGTGGCACCATTACCAGCGATTTCGGCAGGTTTATGACGTGGAAAACCAAAGACGGACAAACCACAGCCGACCATTTGCAACCCCAAATGGAAGTGATGTTTCACGGAATGTTGAACAAACACACGCTGTTAGATTTAATCCGTCAGTTTATCGTCTTTGAAAAAAGCGACAGCAAAACACTCAAAAAAGTAGCTGCCTATCATCAATATTATGCTGTAAACAAAGCCGTTGAAAGCACCGTAACCGCAAGCGGAAGCAATGGCGACAGGCGTGGCGGTGTGATATGGCATACACAAGGTAGTGGCAAAAGTTTGAGTATGGTTTTCTTTTCGGGCAAGCTCATCATTGAGCCGAGAATGGAAAACCCCACTTTGGTTATTCTTACCGATAGAAACGATTTGGACGAGCAATTGCGCGAAACATTTACCAATTGCCAACAACTTTTAAGACAAGAACCGCAAAAAGCAGAAGACCGAAAAGATTTAAGGAAATTATTGAAAGTTGCTTCAGGTGGTATTGTATTCACTACCATTCAGAAGTTTATGCCAATGCAAACCGACATTGTGCAAACTGAAAATCCAAATATTGTAAGTGAGCCAAGTGTAGAATATATCGGTGCAGACATACAAGCGTTGAGCGAACGCAAAAACATAGTAGTGATTGCTGATGAAGCCCATAGAAGCCAATATGATTTTATTGATGGCTTTGCCAAACATTTGCGTGATGCTTTACCCAATGCAACATTTATAGGTTTCACAGGTACGCCCATTGAAACCACGGACAAAAACACACAAGCAGTTTTCGGTAACTATGTGGACATTTACGACATTCAACAAGCCGTTGAAGACAAAGCCACCGTTCCGATTTTCTATGAAAGCCGTTTGGCAAAAGTCTATTTTGAAGAAGATGAAAAAGTAACCATTGACGAGCAGTTTGAAGAACTCACCGAAGGCGAAGAATTGAGCAATCGCCAACAAATGCGGGCCAAATGGACACGCTTAGAAGCCATTGTAGGCAATCCAAACCGACTTCAAAAAATTGCCGAAGATTTGGTCTATCACTTCGAACAACGCAACGCAGTATTGGAAGGCAAGGCTATGATAGTTTGTATGAGCCGCAGAATTTGCGTTGAACTCTATGATGCCATTATCAAAATCCGTCCGTTTTGGCATTCAGATGATGATGATAAAGGAACGATAAAAGTAATTATGACGGGCAGCAGTAGTGATGCCCTGAAGATGCAATCCCACATTCGCAACAAGCCGAGAAGAAAAGCAATTGGCGACCGTTTGAAAAACCCGAATGACAGTTTGAAATTAGTTATTGTTCGGGATATGTGGCTCACAGGTTTTGACGCACCTTGTTTGCATACGCTTTATGTGGACAAGCCAATGCGTGGTCACAACCTAATGCAAGCCATAGCAAGAGTAAACCGAGTATTTACTGAAGGTAAATCAGGCGGTTTAATTGTGGACTATTTGGGTATTGCTCAAGAACTAAAAACCGCTTTAGCCGACTACACCGCAAGCGGTGGCGAAGGCAAACCGACACTTGACCAGGAATTGGCAGTTGCCAAAATGTTAGAATTGCACGAAGCAATCGACTATCAGTTAAGACATTTTGATTGGCGTAAATTCTTCACACTTACACCCGAAGAAAAACTAAGATTTATTCCCGTTATCGTCGATTACATTTTCAGTCAGGAAAACGGAGAGCAGAGTTTTACTGAAAACACCAAAAACCTTTTGAAAGCATTTGCTATTTCTGTTCCCCACGACCGAGCAATGGCAATCCGTGATGATGTGGCATTGTTCCAAGCCATCAAATCAAGATTGGTAAAAATATCAGACAGAAACGAAGGCGGCAAAACAGATGATGAAATGGATACAGCCATCAAGCAAATCATTTCGGAAGCCATCACAGCCGACAATGTAATTGACATTTTTGATGCAGCAGGACTGAAAAAACCAAACATTGAGATTTTAGATGAACGCTTTTTGCAAGAACTGAAAGACTTACCACAAAAGAATTTAGCCGTTGAGTTATTGAAAAAACTACTCAAAGACGAAATCAAAAAGCGGACAAAAATCAACTTGGTAGAGAGTAAGAAATTTTCTGAAATGTTGGAAGATGCCATAAAACGCTACCACAACGGAATGATTGACACGGTAGAGTTTTTGGAAAAAGTCCTTATCCCCTTTGCCGAGCAAATGAAAGAAGCCGACAAACGGGGCGACAAATTGGGATTGGATTACAGAGAATATGCCTTTTATACAGCTTTGGAAGTAAACAACAGTGCAGTAGCCGTATTGGGTGACGACATTCTAAAACATATAGCCCAAGAACTTTTAAAAACAGTACGCAACAGCACGACCATAGATTGGACAATTAAAGAAAGTGTTCAATCAGCATTAAGACGAAACATCAGACGAATTTTAAGACTACACGGTTATCCGCCAGACTTACAAGAAAAAGCGGTTGACACAGTAATCACACAAGCGAAAATGTTAGCAGAAGACTTGGTAAAAAATGGAGACAAAACAGAACAATAAGCCCTAGCTATTGGTGGCACATTTGCAAAACCGCTCAAGCCGTCCCACAGCCAAAGTTTTGCAAAAGAGCCACCAAGCCAACGCACGACAAAAACGAACATAAATGACTGACAACCAAACGAATAAAACAGAAGGGCAGCACACAACAGCGGTTTTGCAAAAGTGGCGGTTCAGTGCTTCGTATGACAGTTTTGTGGTAGGTTCAAGTTCAGTTCTTCGATTGAAGTTTAGTGGTGAAAATCGCCACCTTCGCAAAGCCGCAAAACGTTGAACAAACCTAAAAATAAATATATCTAAATATCAGTAAGACAAGTTATTAGGCATGATATTTGGCCTACCAGGTATAAATAAATAACAATAAAATGATACCTGTACACAACCACCTGAAGGCTTATGATGAGCGACTGATATTGCTCAATTCACCAGTTAAAACCCGGAAATCTTACCTGACAATATTGAGGAAGTATCTCCAATATTGTAACGATCAGAGCATAGAAGATCCATTTACAGATGCTGCTGTAAAACAATATCTTTTATATAGATACAGTCAAAAAATGGATTGGAAGACCATCAATATGGATTACTCAGCTATTAAAAAATACGTTGTTGAAGTACTTCAACAAGTGTGGAATACCCCGATGTTCCCACGACCCAAAGTAAATAAAGAACTGCCCAATGTCATATCAAAAGAAGAAGTACAAAAGCTCATTTCGCACGTACGCAATCTTAAATACAAAGCCTTATTCATCTTCCTATACGCTACGGGGATGCGCATAAGTGAGGCCTTGTCGGTCAAGGTAAAAGACATTGATTCTGATAGACTACAGATCAAGATAGATAAAGGCAAGGGTCACAAAGACAGATATGTAGATGTACCGATGGAATTGATAGAAATATTAAGACAATATTACAAAATCTACAGACCTACAGACAGACTTTTTTATGGGGAGACAACACAAGATGCACTGCCTGAACGCAACATACAGCATGCCATGAAACGAGCTAAAGAGAAAGCAGGCATCATCCATGATGTGAGCCCACATACATTGCGTCATTGCTACGCTACCCATCACATGGAACATGGAACGAATATTGTATATATACAGAAGATGTTAGGTCACACCAATCTAAAAACGACCTCGATATACCTTCATTTATGTGTAAACTTTCAGAGTCAAAGCATAATCCATCCGATCACAACGATACAAATCAGTCTGATGGGCAATTCACAGACATAGGATCATTATTTAGAGCATACAAAGAATCGTATATCCACCTATACAAACCGCAGCAGCACGAGATCAAATTTATCAAAGATGTAAGTAAATGTAAAACACCTGCGCTCGGAGGGATCGTAATAAGTTGTAAAAGTTGCAAAAAGAAGACCTATTTATATAAGTCATGTGGCAATAATCAGTGTCCAAAATGTCAAAGTATAAAACGTATACAATGGCAAGACAAGCTGGCGAGCAAGATGCTTAAATGTCCCTATCAGCACATCATCTTTACCATACCTCACGAGCTAAATTATATAGGAAAAGGCCATCCAAAACTATTGTATGGCGTGCTATTTAAGGCAGCTTGGCTCACCATAGAACGACTGGCAAGAGACCCAGAAAATGTAGGAGGTACACCCGGAATGACAGCCGTACTGCATACATTTGGCTCAGATCTCAAACAACATATACACCTGCATACCCTGGTCACCTTTGGAGGTGTAAGCAAGGATGGCAAATGGGTATGGCCCAAACGAAAAAATAAAATCGCACCGTATCGCAAAATATGTAGCACCTTCAAAACCATCTTTATCAAAGAGCTGGAAAGTCAGCTGCAGAAAATCGATCCATCGTATTATCAAACAGTAAAAGGTATCATCAATAGTACCAAAGAAGTGAGGTGGTGTGTACACAACACGCCACCTACTGCTCATACCAAAGTCATAGAAGAATACCTAGGTCGATACATATGCAGAATAGGAGTAAGTAATAAAAAATACAGTATGATGAAAAACAACAGATCGTAAAAATGGAATACAATGACTACACAAATCAAAAACCCAATGAAGCAGCGCCTAAAGCGATCAAGCAACTCGACCCCATAGTAGCCATGCGACAAATCATGATACATGTCTTACCTGCCAACTTTCAAAAAGTAAGAACATATGGCATCATGACCAAATCAAAATCCGAAAAAATAAAAATAACAATCCCGGCACTCATCAAAGAAAATGGTCAAACCATAAGAACATTGTTTCAGATAGTGAAAGCCTTACTACAAATAACGGAAGACGAAGAAGAGGAAAAAATAAAATGCGTTTCATGTCAATCCACAGATAGTGAGATAGAAATCATAAAACCTGATGCTGAATGGTACGAAAAGCACATTGGCCGAGAAAGTAGAAACAAATCGCCTGCACAAACACCCAAAATAGTACCAATAGACCCTAATGCTTCATCGAGGCCTGAGGTATCTATGGAGACAAAAGTCAAAATCAAGGTCGAACACGCAAAAATCTAATCAAATCTTAGGTTAGGAAGGTAAAACCAAAAGCTATTGCAAAAGATTAATGTCTAAAACTCAAAATTATAGCCCAAAGCCATTAAAAAATAACTACTACAATCAAAGCAAATCCCATATACGGCTCGTTTCAGGCCGTAGGATTAAAAGATTTCATTGTTTGTATAATAAATAAATTGGCTATAATCCAACGGTCTAAACTTAAATATCTACAAATTCGCTATGGGTTTTGTGCAATTAATTTATCTTTGTACATGCGAATTCGTAGATATTCCTTTGAGTTATGCCTTTCATACAAAGCAGCCGTTAATCCTTTCTCCAACTTGGGTTAAGTTATATTGTTATTGTATCGCGATACTTGATAAGATTGTAAAAATCAAAGTATGATTCATTTTTAAAATAAACAGTTACCTTTGTTGAAGAATGATTGTATATGGGCAATATAAATTTTAAAATTTACTTTGATAAATTATCTTTGTTAACGTTGATGACACTTATTGTGATGTATTCATGCGAAAATAAGGAATCGAGTAAAAAATATACTATCGGATTTTCTCAATGTTGCGATGACCCTTGGCGCACTGCCATGAATCTTGAGATGAGACGTGAACTTGCTTTTCATTCAGAATTAAACTTGCAAATAAGAGTTGCAAATAATGACAATGTTAAGCAAGAGGAAGATATAAAAAATTTGGTAAAATCAGGTATTGATCTATTGATAGTTTCTCCGAATGAATCAAAAGCATTTACCAGGTTGCTAGACAGTATATTTAAAACTGGTTTGCCTATTATACTGGTGGACCGAAGGACAGAATCAAATGCTTTCAGTGCATTTGTTGGTGGGAATAATGTAGAAATAGGTAGAATGGCCGCTTCATACTTGAAAACATTACATCCCTATGGTGTAAATGCATTGGAATTTCAATTGAGTCATAGCATCACGCCAGCTATAGAAAGGAGTCAAGGTTTCACGGCGGAGTTTGTAAATAATCCGAAACATAGGATTATACGGAGCCTGGAGTTGGATCGAGAAATAGACAGCTTAAAGCAAGAATTTCAGAATATTTTAAACACTCAACCAGAAATTAACAGCATTTTTGCACACTCAGATTTCTTGGCTCATCAAGCCTCTTCCTGGTTGAAGGGAATGGCATGGTCACGATCTATCACCATTGTAGGTGTGGATGGCCTTCCAGGCGAAGGAAATGGTATTGACCTAGTAGAAAATGATGACATTAATGCATCACTTTTATACCCGACAGGAGGCTCTGAATCGATAATGTTAGCTTTGAGTATCTTGAACAATCTGCCTTATGAAAAAATAAATAAACTTAATACGATTGTTATCAACAAGTCAAATGCAAGAACTGTGCACTTGCAATTTAAAAAAATTGAAAATTTGCAAGAGACTATTGATAAGCAGATTGGTTTGATCTCTTCACTTCAAATGATATTTCGTACACAAAGAAACTACATTGTCTTGCTATTGACATCATTGTTGGTATCTATGATATTGGGTTGGTTTTTGTGGCAATCGTTGCGCAAGAAGCAAAAGGCCAATCAAGAGCTGGTGGAGAAGAACAACGAAATAATGGAGAAACAATTACACATCTTGGAGATGTCGGATGAGTTAAAAGTTGCTACTAATGCCAAGGTAAACTTCTTTACAAATATATCTCATGAGCTACGGACACCTTTGACTTTGATTATGGGAGTAAGCGATGAATTGCTCACTGGTAAAGGTAACGAAAAACAAAAAAATTCTCTGGTCAGACAAATACAACAAAATTCCATACGATTGCTAAGACTAATCAATCAATTAATGGATTTTAGAAAAGTAGAATTTAATAAAATGAATATGTCTGTATCCGAATACAACATCATTGATTTTATTAAAATAATATGTGACTCATACAGTTCCATCGCAGCTCAAAGAAATATTTCATTCAAGTTTTTGACAAAAACAGAAGAAATAAAATTGTGGTTTGATCCCGACAAAATGGATAAAGTGATATTCAATCTTCTATCCAATGCTTTTAAATTTACACCGGACCACGGCAAAGTGACAGTTTCTATCATAACAGATTCTTATGAAAAAACAGTTAAAATAAATGTTGAAGATTCGGGTGATGGCATTGACTTAGATGAATTTGAAAAGATATTTGAACCTTTTTACCAAATCAAAAGTGTTCACTCCGCAGGTACTGGGCTTGGATTGTCCTTGTCTAAGTCTCTAGTCGAGCTGCACAAAGGTAGCATCACGGTACAAAGTATAAAAGGACATGGTGCCAGATTTACAGTAACCTTGCCAATCGGCAAGGATCATTTTAGTGCAGATCAAATCATCAAAAATGAAGACTACGTGATATCTACTGACTCGATATATGATGAATCTCTCAACTATCAACTTGGTCAGGTCAATGATAGAGAAATCAAGCATATTGACAGTTTTCATATCCATATCATAGAAGATAATGCAGAAATACAACATTTTCTTTTGCGAAATTTGGAGTCAAAATATCAAATCACCCAATCTATCACAGGTAATGATGGTTTTGCCCAAGCAACAAATCTTGTACCTGACTTATTGATTTGCGACTTATCACTACCTGGAATGGATGGAATAGATATTGTAAAAGCACTGAAAAACGATTTGCGAACTTCCCACATTCCCATCATAATTTTGACATCAAAGGCTACTGTTACCCAGCAAATAGCTGCAATGCAAGCTGGAGCAGAATCATTTATTACCAAACCGTTCAATATACACGTACTCGAAGCTACGATACAAAATTTAATACACAATCGTCAAATACTTAAAGAAAGTATGCACAGTGATGTGATCGATCTGAGAGAAAACACATCTTTAAAAAACATTGATCAAGACTTCATCAGTCGGCTATCGGTCTATATCCAAAATCATTTTACAGATCCACAATTTCAAATCAATGATCTTTGTGAAGAAATGCAATTATCAAGGTCGCAACTTTACAGAAAAGCTAAGTCTCTATTGGGCGAGAACATTAGCGATTTTATCCAAAACAAGCGACTTTCGCACGCCGAAAAATTGTTGTTGGCCACTGATACACCGATTGCGGACATTGCTTATTCATCGGGATTTTCATCTCCTGATTATTTTTCTACAGTATTCAAACAAAAATATAATGTCACGCCTAGCCAATTTAGGCGTAATCCTTTGGATGACAAAAATATAATCTGATCGGCCTTTATATTTTGTCAATACATCTGCTGATTGTACATCAATAATTCTGACACAATATCTAAAGTTGATGACACAATTTTAAAATAAAATATTAAATTATAATAAAATTGTATTTATAAAACATTAATATACAATAACCGATAGTGGTTATAGGCTATTGAGTAAAATTTAAGAAATAAAATATTAATTCACAATTACTTACATACAAGGGATGGTAATTTTGTGCAACAATATTTTAGAAATCATGAGCCACAACAAAATTATGCTATGGTCGCTGACCGTGGCAGTCGCAGGATTCCTATTTGGGTTTGATACTGTAGTCATATCAGGAGCAGATCTTCCGCTGCAATCACTGTGGCCACGTGGCGCTTTTTTTCATGGTTTTGTCATCATGGCATCTGCACTTTGGGGAACAGTAGTTGGAGCATTATTCGGTGCTATTCCTACTGATAAATTAGGTAGAAAGAATACACTTATTATTATTGGTATCTTGTACTTTGTCTCTGCCATTGGCTCTGCACTCGCTACTGATCCCATTTTGTTTGCCATTTTTAGATTCTTAGGTGGACTTGGTGTAGGCGCTTCGACCATTGCCGCTCCTGCATACATCTCAGAGATATCACCAAAGCATGACCGCGGAAGGCTCGTAGGTATGTACCAATTCAATATAGTCTTGGGTATTTTAGTGGCTTTTCTATCCAATTATATACTCAAAGATTTCGGGACTGAGCCTTGGAGATGGATGGTCGGAGCAGAAGCGCTACCCGCTTTGTTTTACACCATCGTTGTATTTTTTGTTCCGGAAAGCCCCAGATGGTTACTCATTAAGAATAAAGATCAGGCTTCAGCGGAAGCTACCTTAGCTGTCATAGATCCTCATACGCCTGTAACAAAACAAGTCAAGGATATATTGTCTGATCAGAAATCAGCAAATACAGATGAAAGTATTTTTGATAAGAAATACCGATTTCCATTGATTTTAGCTTTTCTGATAGCCTTCTTCAACCAATTTTCCGGCATCAATGCATTTCTATATTATGCACCTAGAATATTTGAAATCGCTGGACTCGAAAAAAGTGCATCACTGATGAGCAGTGTGGGTATCGGTGTAATAAATTTGATATTTACGATGATAGGTATGAGTTTGATCGATAAGGTGGGACGTAAAAAACTAATGTACATTGGCTCTATAGGATACATCATCTCATTGTCACTGGTAGCTATAGCATTTTACCTTGGATGGCAAGGATTTGTTGTTCCATTATTTTTATTTTTATTTATTGCATCACACGCTATCGGTCAAGGAGCTATAATATGGGTGTTTATATCTGAAATATTTCCTAATCATTTGAGAGCAAGTGGTCAAGCATTTGGTAGTTCTGTCCATTGGATAATGGCCGCAAGCATTCCAGCGATGATTCCTTATTTATTTGATACTATAGGAGCTAGTACCGTCTTTTTGATCTTCTCTCTGATGATGGTAGGGCAGTTGGCATTCGTATGGAAAATGATGCCTGAGACGAAAGCGGTATCTCTTGAGGATTTAGAAAAACAATTGATTAATCGTTAAAAAGTTAACCACTATACACCATTACCAAATATCAAAAATAATATTTTAACGCAAATCACTCAATATGAGATCTTTAATTTCCGTAATTTTTAAACAATGCTTATCATGACAAAAAAAGCCTTACTCTCCATTTTCTTACTGCTTCAAACATTCTTTGTAATTGAAGCGCAACGCCAAATAACAGGTATAGTGCGCGGGAGCGACATACTTGAACCATTAATTGGAGCTAATATTTTAGTGTCCAAGACACAAGACGGTACCATCACTGATGTGGAAGGTAAATTTAGTATCTTAGTACCAGATGGTATAACGAGTTTAACTATTTCTTACATTGGATATACATCACAGGAAGTTTCCATTGTAGGAACCAATTATGTAGAAGTTACACTAGAACCAGGTCAAGAATTAGCTGAAGTGGTTGTAGTTGGGTACACTTCACAAAAAAAGGTAGATATGACTGGTTCGATTGTTGTAGTTGATATGGAGCCCCTTAAAAATAACAGTACCGGAAATCCAATGCAATCCATGCAAGGCAGAGTTGCTGGTTTGTATATCGAAAGAGACGGTTCTCCAAATGGGTCAAATGGAAGGATTTTAATCAGAGGTGCCAATACTTTAGGCAATAATGATCCATTATATATCATAGATGGAATTCCGACTACTAGGCCAGAAGTATTCCAAAATTTGAATCCCGCTACCATAGAGTCAGTGCAAGTATTGAAAGATGCATCTGCACAATCTATTTATGGCGCGAGAGCATCTAACGGTGTAATCATAGTTACGACTAAAAATGGAGGCAATACTGAAGGGAAAGTAGCATTTCAGTTTAATAGCCGGATTTCTGCACAATCTGAAAAATCAATGCGTTTTACTATGTTGAATGCTGAAGATAGAGGGAAGGCATTATGGCAAGCATCGGTAAATGATCGGCAAGATCCTGTAGCAGGCTATGGCGATATCTACGATTTTAAATGGAATAATGATTTTGACAACCCAATATTACAAAGTGTTAGTGCAAAACCATTCGTAGGTGGCGACCCTAATACACCTGTAGGAGATACAGATTGGCAATCAGAATTATATAAAACAGGAATAGTAACGCAGAATGATTTTACAGCTTCATATGGTAGTAAAAACTCATCAATTGAATTTAATCTTGGTCAATTGAAAAATACAGGTATGCTTCGATTTACTAACTATGATCGATTGAGTGGTAGCATCAATGCCATCACTAGAGCGTTTAATAATAAATTAAATTTAGGAGTAAATTTAAGAATTGCAAATTCGAATGAAACATTGACAGCAAGAGACTTGGGTGGTGCAGCCACCTCCTTTTTGGCTGTTACGCTTGCACCCACAATTCCTGTATATAAAGCAGATGGAATAACTTATGCAGGCGCTTCAGGTGGTGGCTATTCGGATAGAAATAACCCACTTCATATGCAAGACATAGCAAAATGGAATAATGCCAATCGCTTAAGTACATTCGGAAATATATTTTTAGAGATTCAACCTATTAAAAATCTATTTTTTAAATCAAATTTAGGTGCAGATAATGCAACATTTTTGAATAAAGTGATTACACCAAAATTTTCAGAAGGAGCTTTTAACAGAACTACAAATAGCTTATCTTTAGATCAGAATCATTATTTAAGTACAACTTGGGCTAATACTCTGAGATATAATCTAGAACTTAATGAAAAAAGTAGTTTTAAATTTTTAGTAGGTACTGAATTTATAAAAACAGATTTTAACTTTCAATTCACGAAAAAAGAAGGATTTGCTCTCCAGACTGAAGACTATTTTACGCTCAATGCTGGTACAGGAAATACAACCGTTTCAGGAGGTTCAACAGGTAATCGTTTGTTTTCTCAATTTGGACGTGTAGATTATAATTTTTCCAATAAATATTTGGCGGCAATTACTCTTCGCCGAGATGGATCATCACGTTTTGGAGCAGATAATCAATTTGGCATTTTCCCAGCTGCATCCGTAGGTTGGAGAATTGACCAAGAAAATTTTATGTTAGACAATAAAGTAATCTCACAGTTAAAAGCGAGAGTAGGTGTAGGTCGAGTAGGGAATCAACAAATTGGTGATTTGGCTCGTTTTGGATTATTTGATACAAGGTATGGTACGACACAAGCTCAGTTGGTAGGTGGATTTTGGGAACAATATATGAATATTGGTACAGCTTATTCATTATCAGGCGCAAATACGGGTACACTGCCTTCTGGTTTTGTACAAACGCAAGCAGCAAATCCTTCATTGAAGCGGGAAACTACTGATGAGGTTAATGCTGGTATTGATTTTGGATTTTTAAATGATAGAATTTTTGGATCATTTGATTATTTCACACGTAAGACGTCAGGTATTTTGATTACACCTCCAGTAGCAGCTACGCTTGGTGAAGGTCAAACTAAGGCAGTCAATGGCGCATCGAAGTCCAACAAAGGTTGGGAGTTTGTCTTAGGCTACAGAGGAGGAAATTCCAAAGGCTTAAGCTATAATATTGTTACAAATTTTGCCCATTTTAGAGATAAAATCACGGAGCTTCCAGAAAATGTAAGACCTGCTTATGCTGGAAATCTTGTCAATACAATTATTGGACGTTCACAATTTGATATTTTTGGATACCAAACCAATGGCTTGTTCCAATCACAGGCTGAAGTTGAAGCAGCACCTACGCAAATCGGTGCAGGACCAGGTAGAATAAGATATGTTGACATCAATAGTGATGGAAAAATTGACGACTTGGATAGAACATGGATCGGCACTACTTTACCTGCTTTAGAATATGGGTTGAGGGTTGATTTAAAATACAAGAAATTTGACCTGTCATTGTTTGGATCGGGTGTTGCTGGTAGAAAGGGATTTGATGTATATACTGTTTTCAACAATCTGATGAAAGGACGAGAAAATGTAGGTCCGGGTGTGTTTAATGGATGGACTCCTCAAAATACCGATACTAATGTTCCTGCACTTACACTCAAAGATAATAATGGAGAAGGAAGAACTTCTGATTATTTTATTGTGAACACATCATACTTTAAAATGAGAAACATCCAACTTGGGTATTCTCTTAGCCCTAAATCAATCTTATCAAACCTTCGCATCTATGTTATGGCTGAAAATCTATTCTGGATCAAAAGTTCTAAATACTTGAGCCCAGATCCGGAGCGAATTGATTTAGACCCTATTCCAATTCCTAAGACATTTACATTTGGTGTGAATGCATCTTTCTAATTAAAATAATTTATAAAATATAATAAATAGTTACAAAATGAAAAACAAGATATTTTCAATTTTAGCTTTAACAGGTCTACTGTTTTTAGGTTCGTGTACAGATTCACTTGATTATACACCAACAGGCGTGTTATCTTCATCTGACTTGACTTCACCCACGGCTATTGATGGCCTCGTTACTTCAGCTTATGCAGCAATTGGCAATGGAGACATGATTGGCCCAATATACAGTGATTGGGTATATGGAAGTGTACGTTCTGATGACACATACAAAGGTGGCGGTGGCACTGGTGACATAGGTGAAATAGATGCTTTAGAACATTACAATCTCACAACGCCAACTATGGGCGCATTTGTAACCCGTACTTGGCAAAATCTTTTCAAATCAATATCCAGATGTAATGTGGCCTTACGAGCTGTAAATACACTAAATGAAACTGAATTTCCAGCCAAAAAAATTCGTTTGGCAGAGTTACGTTTTTTAAGAGGGCACAGCTATTTCATTATGAAAAAATTGTATAAGAACATTCCTATTTTTGATGAAACTGTTAGCGATGAAGAAATTTTAAAGGTTTCAAATACGCTTAGCAATGAAGAATCATGGAATAAAATTGCAGCTGATTTCCAGTTTGCAATTGACAATTTACCTGAGACACAACCTGAGCTTGCTAGGGCTAATAAACTATCAGCCCAAGCTTATTTGGCTAAACTTAGATTGTATCAAGCTTATGAGCAAGACGATAATCATAAAGTTACAAATATCAATAAAACAAGATTACAAGAAGTAGTTACGCTCACACAGGCTGTTATCTCGTCTGGTAAATTTTCGCTTCATGCTGACATAGCAAATAATTTTTTACCTGAGACTGAAAATGGTCCTGAGTCAGTTTTTGCTATTCAGTTTACTATAAATGACGGCACTACCGCAGGAAGAATGAGTTTTGAAGATGGTTTGAATTATCCACACGGAGCTCCACAATACGGCTGTTGTGGATTCCATGCAGGTAGTCAAAATTTAGTCAATGCACACACTACTAATGCAAATGGATTGCCAAATTTCGACACTTTCAATGATAACATTGCTGATTTAAGCGCTCAATCAGTTGACCCACGACTTGACCATACAGTAGGAATAGATGGTCATGTTTATAAGTATGATAATACAGCACTTTTTAGCAATAGTTGGGTAAGAGATCCCGGCGTTTATGGCAATTTTCATACCATGAGGTTTCAACAATTAGCATCTAGCGGATCTTATTTTAAACTTGGACCATTTATGGGAACTGCCAAAAATTATGATATTATTCGATACGATGATATTTTATTAATGCAAGCTGAGGCGTATATTCAATTG
Organism: Saprospiraceae bacterium; assembly: GCA_016713025.1. Classification (NCBI taxonomy): domain Bacteria; kingdom Pseudomonadati; phylum Bacteroidota; class Saprospiria; order Saprospirales; family Saprospiraceae; species Saprospiraceae bacterium. Next base: position 3,815,139 of record JADJPZ010000004.1, read on the forward strand.
GGTGAGCAAGATAAAGCTTTGTCATTGATCAATCAAATCAGAGACAGAGCTGCACAAAGTACTGGAAAATTAAAAAAATTGGATGGAACTTTTGCTTCAACTTATAACGTAAAACCATATACTTCTGCTGGTTGGACTAAGGATTTTGCTTTTAAAGCTTTAATATGGGAGCGTCGTTTAGAATTTGCCACTGAAGGACACAGGTTTTTTGACCTCGTTCGTTGGGGTATTGCTGAACAAACGCTAAATGCATACATTGAAAAGGAAAAAGTTAGAAGGCCATATTTAGCAACAGCAAAATTTACGGCGGGTAGAGATGAATATTTGCCAATACCTCAAGCCGAAATTACTTTTACGAACGGTTTATACAAACAGAATCCTGGATTCTAAAATGATTTTGTTAGAATAGGTTTATAATTGAATGGTAGCAGTTTGGCTTCTGCTACCATTTTATAAACTTTTCCCTCTGTTATTTTTTTTATTAAAAAAAATGGGTCTATATCTAATGGATAATATATAAAACGCTGTATGTCATGGATATGTATAGAGAACAAATATGTAGCCTTGCTTTGGGCTCACAATCATCTTGGGAAATAAAGGAAATTAGTTTCAATACAGTAAATAGTAAGCGAGTACTTGATTAGAAATCCTGAATTTTTTCAATAATTGAATCATAACCACTTTTTCCTTTCTATTTAATAATATCGTATAAAATGAGTAATAAAATAATTCAAACATCAATATTTTATTTCTTTGTTCTGATTTTTTGGAATTGTCAGAACAAGACGAATTCTTCTGTAGTTACTGATGTAGAAACTCATAGACCTGGCTTTCACTTCACGCCTGACTCCATGTGGATGAATGACCCGAATGGCATGGTTTATCATGATGGTGAATATCACTTGTTTTACCAATATTTCCCAGACTCAACAGTTTGGGGACCAATGCATTGGGGACATGCTGTGAGCAAGGACTTGGTGAAATGGGAACACCTACCCATTGCTCTTTACCCTGACTCACTGGGTTTTATATTTTCCGGTAGCGCAGTGGTAGATAAAGGCAATACCAGCGGCTTTGGCAAAGATGGCAAGAATCCGATCGTAGCCATTTTTACTCATCACGATATGGAAGGAGAAAGATCAAAATCATTGACCTTCCAAAATCAATCCATCGCCTACTCTAATGATAATGGCCGAACATTCACAAAATATGAAGGGAATCCAGTTGTCAAAAACCCAGGTATCAAAGATTTTAGGGACCCAAAAGTGATCTGGCACGAAGCCAGCAAAAAATGGGTCATGGTTTTCGCTGCTTATGACAAAGTTCTCTTTTATCAATCGCCAAATCTCAAAGACTGGACAAAAACAGGTGAGTTTGGCATCTCAGGAGATACAAGACTGTGGGAATGTCCTGATCTATTTCCTATAAAAGTAGAAGGCAGTAATGATCAAAAATGGGTGCTAATCACGAGTATTCAAAAAGATGCGCCAAATGGTGGTACAGGTACAAGCTATTTTATAGGTGATTTTGATGGTCAAACATTTGTCGGTGATCCTAAAAGTCAAAAATGGTTGGATTATGGTACAGATAATTATGCTTTTGTCACTTGGTCCAATGCACCCGATGGCAAGATATTAGGTTTGGGTTGGATGTCAAATTGGCAATATGCACAACATGTTCCGACCAAAAGATGGAGAAGTGCAATGACCTTGCCTAGAGAGCTAAAATTGTATCGTATGAATGATGACCTAATATTAAAATCTTTGCCAGTAAAATCAGTTGAAAGCATCATGGGTCAAAAATCAAAAATATCCATAAATGAACATGGTAAGGAAATAAAAATTGCATCTACTTCTTATATTGATTTTTCATTTGTACCAAGTAAAGAACATTGTACTCTGAGATTTTCAAATACTAAGAATGAATACATAGACATAGGATTTGATCCACTCAAAAACGAATATTCCATAGACAGAACACATGCAGGTAGTTCGGATTTTAGTCCGATTTTTGCTGTTAAACACGTAGCACCAAGGCTGGAGAAATCGGACACTATTAGGTGGCAGATCTATCTTGACGTAGCATCTGTTGAGCTTTTTGCCGATGGAGGATTGACTACTTTGACGGATATCTTTTTTCCTAGTGAACCATTTTCAAAGCTTACTTTTATGGGTAAACCTATCTTTTTCGAAGGTGAAAGAGCCGAGATCAAAGGACTTGGACAATAATAATTTTAAAGTATTTATAAAAAAAATCCTAGGTGCTGCAAAGAAGATGGAATAGTCAAGGTATCTAACGATATCTCCATAACTTGTGACGCTCTGCGTTAATAAACTAAAATTCGTTTTTCAAGTCTGGCTCCGCTACAGTAGCTTACGTTCAACGGAGTTTTCATTTTAGGCACTTCGTACCAAACGAAAACTTAGTTGTTAGCGGTAGGGGCTTTGTTTCTTCGCAAATTTACATTTTTATTTCCGATTGTTTGTCACTTTCACTTCCTTTAATTAATGGTCTGCCTTGTATTGCTTGTATAAGTGTCAGTAATGCTAAAAGTCCATAAATTAAGGAAAGTCCGATCGTCAATTTAGTGTTTTTTAGGAAATAAAACGATACTATCGGTAATACTTGTAAGGCGTGCATTCCAATAAAATGAGAAACTCTTAAATCTCCAACTGTCTTGCTCCAACCAACGATTAACCAATTTGAATTATCGTTTAATGCTCCAACACTATGATTAAGTCTTAAACCCAATGCAAAACCTTCAAAAGAAAAAATTACAAATATTAATATTCCAAAACGAATTGCCCACAGGTAGTAAGTAGGAAGATTAGGAAAGTCGTTTTTGAAAAATAAGATACCAACATAAGCTGTGTAAAGAGTAACCAAGGTGGCAGCTAATGCCATCATTGAATTCAATGCTGAATACATTGGTGTTGAAATATTATAATGTGAAAGTTGTCCTTTGTTTGCTTGAAAGGCATTATAAATAATTTCAAAACCTAATAATAGAATTAGAACCCAACTGAATAATAGTAGTGTAAAAATGGACATTCAAACAATCTATCAAAAAACAATAAAATTTGCAACATTAAAACATTTAGAAAAGGAGCAAACAATTCCAAGCACTAAATTGCCTTATGTTGTACATTTAAGCAATGTTGCAATGGAAATATTAATGGCAAGTCAAAATTCAAAAAACTTTAATCTTTTTATTGCAATTCAAATAGCTTTATTACATGACACATTAGAAGATACAAGTGCAACTTATGAAGAATTGGAAAATGAATTTGGGTCTGAATTGGCAAAAGGAGTTCAAGCATTAACAAAAAATGACAAATTACCTAAAGTGAAAAAATGTTGGATAGCTTGAATAGAACAAAACAATTGCCTAAAGAAGTCTGGGCAGTAAAATTAGCTGACAGAATTACAAATCTACAAACTCCCCCAGCGCATTGGAGTTTCGAAAAAAAGATAGAATACATAAAGGAAGCTGAAATAATTTCAAAAATCTTAAATGGATGTAACCCATATTTAGAAAGTAGGTTGCAATTGAAAATTGAAGAATACAAAAAAATATCAAAAGCTAATTGAATTTGCACTATAGCTAACAATGCACTGGATGTCATCCTTGCTATCGCTGTAGACGATCGCCAGTGCTGGATCGTTAGTACGAAATTAAGCTAAAAAAATCCGTCTGATGATAATACAAAAATATGAAATCAAGCTTTTGCAAAGTGGAATTTGCTGAAAGAAAGATCTTTCAAAGCTAATCGCTTAAAAAGCTTGGGCGAAGTTCAGAGAATATTTTGAAATAGTGGTAACTTTTTGAAAATATTTTTATATTTTTGTATTAACGTAATGATCAGCCTACTGCACAAATCAAACATTTGATGACAATAGCCTGGCATTACTTCATCAGATGATTTTTAAAAAGTAGCTTAACTTTAAAATTTTATAAAATAAAATCGACTAACTGCTGCTACCACAACATGCCTGCTAACGCGACGGCACGTCGGGTGAGCAGCGGGACGTTGAACAAACCCTCCTCACATTGCCCAAGAATAGCAGTCGGACAATACTGATAATGAATCGAATAACACTTATTTTTGTGGGATTAATTTATCTCAAAAATCGAAGTTATGATGTCCGAATTAAAGTATGTAAGTGATTACCATGTGGTAGAATTTGAAGAGTTTATGATACTCAAAAACTTCTCCAAACGCATCATCAAAACGTATGTCCAGATTGTGAAACAGTTTATCAATTGGTGGGAAAAACATCATCTCAATGTGCCGATGAGCGATGATGTAGTGCGTAAATATCTATTGCACCGATTTGATACTGGCAAAGACTGGCAGACGGTCAATTCTGATTACTCGGCGATCCAAAAATGGTTTAAAAATGTGCTCATGCTCTCCTGGAGTCTGACAAAACTGCCACGTGCCCGCAAGGAAAAGAAACTACCTTCCATCCTATCCAAAGAAGATGTAGTCAAGATCATCGAAGCGGCTGCTACTTTCAAACAGCAAGTGTTACTGACCTTTGTTTATGTCACAGGTGCACGACTTAGTGAAACCACCCATGTGAAGATCGATGACATCGACTCTCATCGTATGCAGGTACGCATCAATCAAGGTTCAGCCCGTTGGATAGTCATTCTACGGGCTAAAGGCAATAAAGACCGATTTATCATGCTTCCGCAGATACTTATAGATTTGCTTAGGGATTATTACAGGAGAGAAAAACCGGAAGTCTATCTCTTTAATGCCAAGGTGAAAGCCCAAGCCTACAATCCACGTTCTGTTCAGTTGGCCATGCAGCAGGCAAAAAAGAAGGCCAAAGTCACCAAAAAAGGGTCAATACATACCCTTCGCAACTGTTATGCTACACACCATCTCGAAGGTGGCACGGATTTGGTCTTCTTACAGGAACAGATGGGGCACAAAAACCTGCGAACCACCATCCGCTACATAGGCCTATGTGTGGAACGCCACCGCTACATCAAACATCCGATCGACAACCTGCCCATAAAGTACAGGTAAGAAATAGTATCGGTGACTTGTTTCGAGACTATGGGGAGCAATATATCGAGATATACAAGCCATCACACCAACAGATCAAACTCATACGTGCCATCAGAGTCTGCAAGACACCTGCACTCGGTGCTACCGTCATCCATTGCAATGACTGTGGTCATAAACATTACATTTATCACAGTTGCGGGCATAGTCATTGTATGATATGTCAGAGTATTAAGCGGGAACAATGGGTGGATAAACTCCGGAGCAATTTACTCAAAATACCTTATGTTCACACCATATTCACCCTGCCACATCAACTTAATAATCTTGCGCGCAATAATGAATCCGTCATCTATTCCCTGATCATGAAAGTAGCATGGATGACCATCAAAAACATCGGAGCCAAATCGGGTTATACACCCGGCATGACATCTATTCTTCATACTTTTGGGTCTGATATAAGACTGACCGTTGCTGCTTTGAGCAGCATTAAAGCCAACGATTTGGCTTTAAAGGAAAGGAACTGCAAACGACGGCTTGCAGCTAGATATAGTCATTATTTATCACTTTTTTTTGGAGGTCTGAGCGATGACGGAGCATGGATTTACCCCAAGGATAAACACAAACTCGACAAGTATAGAAGCATCTGTGCAAGCTACAAAGCCATATTTATCAAGGAGCTCAGATCTCTTCATAAATCAGGCAAAATCACTTATCACAATGATTTTGAAGTACTCATCACTGATGTGGAAAAAATCCGATGGGTTGTTCACTCCACCCGGCCAACGATGGATACCAAAATCATAGAAGATTACCTGGCAAAGTATATCAACCCCGTAGGAAATTTTCCAACGGGGTAAACCGCATTGCTGTATCAAATAAGCGACTCGATTATATCAAAGACTCCGAAAAGGTCATCCTCCTGCACAATGATTACAAGAATCAACAAGCTGGCCAAGTGGCTCCCATAGCTTACAAAATCATGGAACCGCTCGTTGCTATCGATCAAATATTGCAGCATGTCCTCCCACCTTACTTCCAAAAATCCCGATCTTATGGCATTCACAATCATTCTTCCAAACTCAAAACCACCATCCCTGATGCCGTAAAACGAAATGGTCAAACCATCCGCACAGTATTTGAAATCATCACAGAACTGATGAAACTCAATCCCTATAAATGTGAAGTCTGTGGATCAGATAACCATCAATTAGAAGAAATAAAGCCTGATAAATCATGGATATCAGCCTACATCAATATCCCGACTCCAAGGCCGCCGCCAGAATGCAATTCATACCAAAACATTATACCGAGATGAAAATAATACACCAGAATACCACATTCAATATACCAAAATATGTGGAAACACTAGCGAAAACAGCGAAGTACAATGGTAAACTAAAGATAAGATGTCAAAACTTTCAAAAATCACCATGAAATAAAAAATCCTCCCTATATTTGACATTAAATTAAGCCGAAAGACACCATTGAGAGCCCATTCAATAAAAAGCGTTACCCTTATTCCCAACACCGGCCTCGTTTATCCCGTTGGAAAGAATTCCTACGGGATGAAACTTGTAAAGTTGATGAAGCCTTTGGAAATATTTGCCACTTCAGGCTTTGGTAGTAAGGCTTTCATCAACTTTCCTTTGTGTTTGAAATAAAATATCCTGCCTATATTTGACATTAAATTAAGCCGAAAGACACCATTGAGAGCCAATTCAATTGAAAGCGTTACCCTTATTCCCAGAACCGGCTTCGTTCAACTTGTAAAGTTGATGAAGCCTTTAGAAATATTTGCCAATTCCGGCTTTGGTAGTAAGGCTTTCATCAACTTTCCTTTGTGTTACTTGCAATTTAAAAATAGAAAATGAGTTTTGTAGAAGAAATAAAAGGTAGATCGAACTCTGATTCCTTAGATTCAATAATGCAAACTGTATGGGAAAACTATGGTGAATTTCTTTTCGGCAGTAATATAAATTCAATTCAAGAGTTGACTGATTTTCAAGCTGGATTTTTGCACTTAATGGATGAGAAATGGACGGAGTTAATTCCTGTTTTGATAGAAGATCAAGTAAAACCTGAATTTGATAATTGGTATGAAGAAGAAAATTCATACGAACAAATTAATTTGCAATCAATAGATATAAGCAATATAGAAGATGGATCATGGCAACTTATGTTCGAAGATGATAATGTGGATCTAATAGTACACTTATATATGAAGGAGTGGGAATTTCAAAATGTAGCAAGAACTGGATAACAAAACTAAACAAGTGATATGATTTATCAATTACCAATAAATTTAGAAATTCATAATAAAACGGTTCAAGCAATTATTGACCTCGAAACGGGATTCTTAGGGTTTTCTGAAGAACTAAATAATGAAACTATCGAATACTATTTTGGGGAAAGTCCAATAGAGTTTAGAAAAGCGTTATTTGATAAATTAGAACATTTGATTGCTAAAAAGAGCTTAGTAAATTTTAAGATATGCAGAAAAGCCGAAAAGATGAAGGTAGTTCAAAACATCATTTCAAAAAATTAAAAAAGCAAGTAACAACGGCTATGATGATATATTCGCTATCGCTTCATCCATCACATAGCCTAGGCGTTAGTGGCAAGCGTAAAAAGACACCTTACACAGTGAAAATAAAAAATATTTTGACCCTGACTGTGATTTTTTGACAGTCGTTGCGAATAATTAGGTAAATCAAGTTTCACTTTTAATAATTCGCAAAATGAGAATGACAAAAATTATTTCAATCGTAACACTTTTTCTATTTGTTACAACCGCTTCGGGACAAAGCATCCTGCACGAATATTTCAAGGGAAATAAAGATAGTTTGGTTATAGAGGCAACCAAACTTATCAATATGCCCGAGCCTTCTTTTAAGCCTTCCCAGCAATCGAAAATTGACCCAGAGACCATAAAAGAGATGGGCTTTGAACAGGTTTATAAATCCAACGACTACTACTTCACCGTTAGGGACAAAAGGAAAATATTTGCTTATCTATTGCCTAAAAAATCAGAAAATACAATTGTTCTTATTCACGGTGTGGCAAGTACTGCATATTTGTATAATAAGACAGCAGGATTGTTGCAAGAGGCAACACAAGCGGAGGTTTTTGCAATTGATTTAAGGGGACACGGAAAGTCAGAAGGCAAGGCAGGAGATGTAGACTACATAAATCAGTATGTTGATGATTTGGCAGACATTATTAAAGAAATCCGTAAAGAGAAACCCAATGGGAAAATCATCATTGCAGGACATTCTATGGGTGGTGGCGTTGCCTTGAATTATGCACTGCAGAATAATAAAACAAAAGTTGACGGATATTTATTGTTTGCACCACTTTTGGGGCACAATTCACCCGCTATTCCGCAAACACCACCAACGGAAACAAGTGAGTCGGAACCTTTTATGAAAATTCACTTTACGAGAATAATTGGATTAAAAATGTTCAATGAAATTGGTAATCATTCCCACGACAGTTTGCCTGTATTGTTTTTTAATTTGCCTGAAAATATGCCATTAAGAAAGTACACATATAGAGCAAATATGAGTATGTCACCAGACAACTACAAGCAGGGTTTAAAATCGATAAATGTTCCAATGTTAGTTTTGATTGGCAGAAAAGACGAGGCTTTCAGTGCGGGAGCAATGAAAAATGCTGTAACAGAGTACAGTAAAGCCGAAGTACAAATCATAGAGAACGTTACGCACACCGGTATTAGGCATAACTCACAAGCATTTGAGTTCATAAATAAATGGTTTACGGCACTATGATAAGTAACAATGAACAAAAAAATAAGTTTCATCAAATCATTGAACAACACAAGGGCGTTTTGTTTAAGATTGCCAAAGCCTATTGCCGAAATGATGATGAACGGCAAGACCTTTTACAGGAAATGATGATACAAGTTTGGAAATCGTTGCCTAAGTACAATGACACTTTTGCTATCACGACTTGGTTGTATCGTATTTGTTTAAATGTTTCTATTTCATTTTATAGAAAAAGTGTAACAAGACAGCATATAAATATTCCATTGGTTGAGGAACTTACATCAATCAGAGAGGAAGAAAGTACTGAGAAGCAAGAACAGTTAAGCCTTTTAGAGAAGTTCATTTCTGAACTCAACGAACTTGACAAAGCCCTAATGTTTCTGTACTTAGAAGATAAAAGCCACTCTGAAATATCGGAGATAATGGGGTTAACTGTAAGCAATGTAGGAACAAAATTGGGACGTATCAAGGAGAAACATAAAAAGAAATTTTCACAATTCAATTCATAAAACAATGAACGAAAAGAATTAAAATTACTTTGGCAATCAACTAATGAAAAATTGGAAAGTAGTCTCAAAGTAAACAAAATAAATACTGAAGAAATAACGAGGTTGAAATCCCAAAATGTTCTTGCTTCAATGAAACCAATAAAAATTATGACGCTTATTGTAGGTATCATTTGGGTAATAGGACTTGGAAGTATTCTTGGCAATTTAATAGCCAATCATTTAGGCGAAACAAACCTGTTTTTCTTGCTTTCTGCAACAATACAAGTATTGCTTACTGCGAGGCTGTAAAATATTTTGTGTAAACAAAACTTCAAAGAATTATGGCTGAATCAAATTATCCTCAAAGATAATTAAAATTTCATTATGAGTAATATGCCAGTTATGAATTGGCATTGTCCATTTAACTTGAATTTGCTGAATAGCAAGATATACAGATTTCAAGGCTGCCTGATCATTTGGAAAAAGTGTTTTGGTTTTGGTAAATTTTCTGATGGCTCTGTTGAGGCCTTCAATGGTATTAGTGGTATACATAATTTTACGAATGTTAGTAGGATACTGAAACATGGGAGATAGATTTGACCAGTTTGCTTCCCAACTTTTAATGGCATAGGCATATTTAGACCCCCATTTTGCTTTAAAAGCTTCAAAAGCAATGAGAGCAGTTTCCATATTTAAAGCGGCATAAACAGTTTTTAAATCAGCCAGGAAGGCCCTTCTATCTTTCCATGGGACAAACTTCATAGAGTTTCTGATTTGATGAACGATACAAAGCTGGGATACGGTATCGGGGAAAGCAGTTTGAATGGCCTGAGTGAATCCTGTAAGATTGTCAGTGCATGCAATGAGCATCTTTTTAACGCCCCTGTCTTTGAGCTCATTTAAGACAGAAAGCCAAAACGCGGCAGACTCGTTGGCGCTCATCCAGATGCCCAAAACTTCTTTGATCCCATTGGTTTTCAGTCCTATAACGATATAAATACTCTTGTTGATGATTTTATTATCCTGCCGGATTTTAAAACAAATACAATCCATCCAAACGATGTAATAAGTATTATCCAAAGGTCTGTTTTGCCATTCCTGGATAGCCGGAATCATTTTGTTTGTAATATCTGAAACAAAGGTTTTAGAAACGTCTAAGCCATAAATTTCCTGAATTTGAGCTGTTATGTCATCGGTGCTCATACCTCTGCTGTAAAGAGATGTAATGACAGATTCTACTTTCTCAGTGGTAGTTTGGCCCTTGGGAACAATGATAGGCTCAAATTCACCGTTACGATCCCGTGGAATATCCAACTCTACCTGTCCTTGTGTAGTGCGTATCTTTTTCTTATAAGACCCATTCCGGGAATTACCTGAATTAATCCCATCGGGCGAGTGTTTTGAATAGCCTAAATGATGACTTAGTTCAGCTTTTAAAAGTTCTTGAATGCCATCTTTGTAAAGACCATTCATAACATTGTCAAAATCATTAAGAGACTTGACATCCTGAAGAAATTCAGAGAGATTAAGATTAAATTTGTTACTTTGCATAACTATTAAATTTGTTAGGTTAAAAAATGTGTCTGTACTTGGTCGCACAAACATATTAAAAAATTTTCCATCTGTGGGGGGTACCCCCCACAGATGGAAGCCTAACTCCTTGATACTAGTTTACACAATCTTTCTTACACTCCCCTTACTGCTATTGCCATAGGTGTTTATGTCTATCAATTGGCCCTTATAAACAGCATAGATTTTAGTGAGCCTGTACTGACTATTCAGGAAAAAATATCAAAACTTAAAATATCTACTCTAAATGTAACCCGACTGCTTTTTTTACAACTTCCATTATGGACTACTTTTTATTGGAATGCTAAAATGTTTGTAGCCGAAAATTGGATGTTATGGATAATGCAAGGAATGGTTACCTTATCATTCGCCCTGGTTGCTTTGTGGTTATTTTTCAATATCAAATATGAAAACCGAAACAAAAAATGGTTTCAGTGGATTTTTAGAGGTAAAGAATGGCAGCCTATTCTTCAATCTATGGAGTTGCTAAACCAAATTGACAACTATCAAGAACAAGACGAAGTAAACACCAGCCGCTAACAAGGTATTGCCAAAAGCGGGGCTGAAGGAATTCTTTTGAACTTTTTGTTATATTTGAATACCGAGATGAAAAAAAAACAACAGAATACCACATTCGATAAAGAAAAATATGATTACCCACCAGCAAAACCAGTTCTTTACAGTAGCAAATTAAAGATAAGATGTCAAATCTTTTTAAAATCAACATGAAATAAAATATCCTGCCTATATTTGACATTAAATTAAGCCGAAAGACACCATTGAGAGCCAATTCAATTGAAAGCGTTACCCTTATTCCCTGCACCGGCCTCGTTTATCCCGTTGGAAAGAATTCCTACGGGATGAAACTTGTAAAGTTGATGAAGCCTTTAGAAATATTTGCCAATTCCGGCTTTGGTAGTAAGGCTTTCATCAACTTTCCTTTGTGTTATCTCGGATTAAAAAGAGTCTGTGAGCACATTCTAAAAAAATCATTGCAGGAGTGGCTGAGTGGTGAAGGCAATTGCTATAGTAGCGGTTATTACTAGTTTTAGTAACATTGGTTCGAATCAAATCTCCTGCAATTAATACTTTTGATACTTGAAATATAGTTTTTTATGTCAGGAATAAAAATAATAAGTTGCACTATAGTGAAATATTTTTTATCTTTGCAGTATGGTTAATAAAAAGCATCGGAAGGTAGTTACTTACAAGGATTATTTTAAAGAATTCCTAAGGAAGCAACCAGTCGCTGTAAAGAAGAAAATCATTTGGACTTTAGAATTGATTGAAGACCTTGAACAAGTTCCTGAAACATATTTAAAACATTTAAAAGGAACAGAAGGTCTTTATGAGATTAGAGTTAGCTTTGGAACTAATATCTATAGGATATTTTGTTTCTTCACAGAGAAACAATTGGTTATATTGATTAATTCCTTTCATAAGAAATCTCAAAAGACACCTAAATCCGAAATCATAAAAGCGTTAAAAATAAAAGAAGAATATGAGCAAGAAAATAAATAATGTAGGATCACTTAATGAATTAAAAGAAGAATTCTTTGGTAAAAAAGGCACTAAGAAAAGAGATGAACTTGATGAAGGCTATACCAACTTCAAAATTGGAGTAATGCTTCAAGAAGCAAGATTAAAAAAAGGACTAACTCAACAAGAACTTGCTGACAAGGTGGGAACAACGAAATCCTATATTTCAAAGATTGAAAACTCAGTCAAAGAAGCACGAATTTCGACACTTGAAAAGATTATTGAATTAGGCTTTGGTGGTAAATTAGAACTAAAAATTAAAATGAATTAATAAACCCGAGATAACAACGGCTATGATGATAGATTCGCTATCGCTTCATCCATCACATAGCCTAGCCGTTGAACAAACCCTCCTCACATTGCCCCAAAGGATCAGTGGTACATTACTGATAATGAGCTGAATAAGACTTATTTTTGTGGTATTAATTTATCTCAAAAATCGAAGTTATGATGTCCGAATTAAAGTATGTAAGTGATTACCATGTGGTAGAATTTGAAGAGTTTATGATACTCAAAAACTTCTCCAAACGCACCATCAAAACGTATGTCCAGATTGTGAAACAGTTTATCAATTGGTGGGAAAAACATCATCTCAATGTGCCGATGAGCGATGATGTAGTGCGTAAATATCTATTGCACCGATTTGATACTGGCAAAGACTGGCAGACGGTCAATTCCGACTACTCAGCGATCCAAAAATGGTTTAAAAATGTGCTCATGCTCTCGTGGAGTCTGACAAAACTGCCACGTGCCCGCAAGGAAAAGAAACTACCTTCCATCCTATCCAAAGAAGATGTAGTCAAAATTATCGAAGCGGCTGCTACTTTCAAACAGCAAGTGTTACTGACCTTTGTTTATGTCACAGGTGCACGACTTAGTGAAACCACCCATGTGAAGATCGAGGACATCGACTCTCATCGTATGCAGGTGCGCATCAATCAAGGTTCAGCCCGTTGGATAGTCATTCTACGGGCTAAAGGCAATAAAGACCGATTTATCATGCTTCCGCAGATACTTATAGATTTACTTAGGGATTATTACCGCAGAGAAAAACCGGAAATATACCTCTTCAATGCCAAGGTAAAAGCCCAATATTACAATCCACGTTCTGTTCAGTTGGCCATGCAGCAGGCAAAAAAGAAGGCCAAAGTCACCAAAAAAGGGTCAATACATACCCTTCGCAACTGTTATGCTACACACCATCTCGAAGGTGGCACGGATTTGGTCTTCTTACAGGAACAGATGGGGCACAAAAACCTGCGAACCACCATCCGCTACATAGGCCTATGTGTGGAACGCCACCGCTACATCAAACATCCGATCGACAACCTGCCCATAAAGTACAGGTAAGAAATAGTATCGGTGACTTGTTTCGAGACTATGGGGAGCAATATATCGAGATATACAAGCCATCACACCAACAGATCAAACTCATACGTGCCATCAGGGTCTGCAAGACACCTGCACTCGGTGCTACCGTCATCCATTGCAATGACTGTGGTCATAAACATTACATTTATCACAGTTGCGGGCATAGTCATTGTATGATATGTCAGAGTATTAAGCGGGAACAATGGGTGGATAAACTCCGGAGCAATTTACTCAAAATACCTTATGTTCACACCATATTCACCCTGCCACATCAACTTAATAATCTTGCGCGCAATAATGAATCCGTCATCTATTCCCTGATCATGAAAGTAGCATGGATGACCATCAAAAACATAGGGTCCAAATCGGGTTACACTCCGGGCATGACATCTATTCTTCATACATTCGGGTCTGATATGAAGTACCATATCCATGTCCATGCCCTTGTGACTTTTGGAGGTCTGAGCGATGACGGAGCATGGATTTACCCCAAGGATAAACATAAGATCGACAAGTATAGAAGCATCTGTGCAAGCTACAAAGCCATATTTATCAAGGAGCTCAGATCTCTTCATAAATCAGGCAAAATCACTTATCACAATGATTTTGAAGTACTCATCACTGATGTGGAAAAAATCCGTTGGGTTGTTCACTCCACACGCCCGACGATGGATACCAAAATCATCGAAGATTATCTCGCAAAATATATAAACCCCGTAGGAAATTTTCCAAGGGGGTAAACCGTGTCGCCGTATCCAACAAACGACTCGACTACATCAAAGATTCCGAAAAAGTCATCCTCCTACACAATGATTATAAAAATCAGCAGGTAGGTCAAGTAGCTCCCAAAGTATACAAAATCATGGATCCTCTTGTAGCCATCGACCATAACTTGTGCAGCTTTGCGGCATCCTACAGCATGTCCTCCCGCCATACTTTCAGAAATCCCGATCTTATGGCATCCACAATCATTCATCCAAACTCAAAACCACTATCCCTGATGCCGTAAAACGAAATGGTCAAACCATCCGCACAGTATTTGAAATCATCACAGAACTGATGAAACTACATCCATACAAATGTGAAAAGTGTGGGTCTGATCATCATTGCATAGAAAAAATAAAACCTGATAAATCATGGATATTAACCTATATCAATAGCCCGACTCCCAGACCACCACCACAATTCAATTCATTACAAAAACCAATACCGAGATGAAAAAAATACAACAGAATACCACATTCGATAAAGAAAAATATGATTGCCCACCAGCAAAACCAGTTCGGTACAGTAGCAAATTAAAGATAAGATGTCAAATCTTTTTAAAATCAACATGAAATAAAATATCCTGCCTATATTTGACATTAAATTAAGCCGAAAGACACCATTGAGAGCCCATTCAATAAAAAGCGTTACCCTTATTCCCAACACCGGCCTCGTTTATCCCGTTGGAAAGAATTCCTACGGGATGAAACTTGTAAAGTTGATGAAGCCTTTAGAAATATTTGCCAATTCCGGCTTTGGTAGTAAGGCTTTCATCAACTTTCCTTTGTGTTTGAAATAAAATATCCTGCCTATATTTGACATTAAATTAAGCCGAAAGACACCATTGAGAGCCAATTCAATTGAAAGCGTTACCCTTATTCCCAGAACCGGCTTCGTTCAACTTGTAAAGTTGATGAAGCCTTTAGAAATATTTGCCAATTCCGGCTTTGGTAGTAAGGCTTTCATCAACTTTCCTTTGTGTTGAACAAAACGACAGACATAATAACAATAAACTCGATTGGACAAATTCCTTCAATTGAAACGATATTATCTATTCCAAGGGAACGGACAATAAAGCTCGTTTTTGAAAAAACTATTCAAAGTAAGAGAGAAGAAATCGGACAGAAATTAAAAAAGGAATTGCTTAACTTTCAAGTATCAATACACACAATTGAACCAGAAATAAACATTAAAAAACTTATTACGGACAAAGAAATTGAAGACAATCAAGATTTTTTTGAACAATGTGCAAAAGACTACCGAAAATTGGGAGAAGAATTGCTAAATAAGTTGGTTAACAAGCTTGACTTGAACTTAAACAAAGACTTCCCAATGCAGACTTTTAACGAACTTAAAAGAGACGGAAGGTCAAATGGAAAAGTTGAAGGATGGAATTATTATGTTCACGGTTTCCATTGTGGCTTTGTAAACATTAAAACTAAACAAGAAATAGAAGTTCCACTTGTATTTGGTCAAGAATTTGGAGATTTAGACCCTTACTTTTTCTCAAAGTTCATTAAATCGACACCGAAATATAAACCTTTACCAGTTGAAATTTTTGAAGATTATGCAGACGGAGTAAGAATAAACGAGAAAATGCTTTCACTTGGTAAGTTTGAAACAATTAGTTCAAATGTTGGCAATCATTATGGTATTGTAGTTGCAGACAGACAAAAAGTAGAAATTATATCATATTTGGACTTGGAGAAAATGTACCAAGAACAAAACAAACAATCTGAAAAACCTAAATTTAACTTTTGGAAATTAATAGGACTGAAAAAATAAAAAACGAACGCACAACAGGGGTTTGCCAAAATGGGGGCAGAAGTGGTAAATTGAACATTTGTACTTCTATTGAACATTTGTACTAAATTGAACATTGGTGCTTCGAAATCCCCCACTTCGGCAAGGTGTGCTGTGAATGATAAATCAGTTGTATTGATTTATCAATGCTCTACAAAAGATGATGGTAGGTCCATCGGTGTCGCTGTGTAAGCGGAGGCATCAAACCGCCTCTCGGTGCATGGATAGTAATTGAAATGTGTTGAACGGAAAGAGGAAAAGGCTCACTAGATGGGTCAGGTAAGAATAAGAGAGATGAATGAAAATGAATCTGTGATGAAGTAGTGAGAGGGTGGCTACAATTTGTCAAAAGCTCGTATTCTTTGGCTGCGAGTGAAAAGTCATAGCGAGAACTTACTTATTGGCTATGGGGCAAACGCTATTGAGCAGACATGAATCTTATTCAGGCTTTTGTAGGGAACTCAGGAAGTCCATATGAAATGCAAAGCGAACGGCACAAGTGGGAAGACCCCATGAGGCTTATAATAGCAATGTTTATATGGATGGCGGATACAGCTGTAGTAATGATGAAGTGCTTGTAATGAGCATGGAGTGAAGGGCTGTAGTTATACGGTTTTAAGTAGTTAAACAACTTTAGTAAAACAAAGGATGACAGAATTATTTGAGACAAGATCAAAACCTATTCCGATTACCAAAGAGATGGTAAGGGATGCCTATCGGCATGTTAGGAGTAACAAAGGAAGTGCAGGAGTGGACGAAGAGGATCTTCAAAAGTTTGAGGAAAATCTTTTACCAAATTTGTACAAACTATGGAACAGACTTTCAAGTGGTAGCTACTTTCCCAAGCCAGTAAAAGAAGTAATCATACCCAAGTCAGGAGGTGGAGAGAGAAAGCTGGGCATACCTACAGTTACAGATAGGATAGCACAGCAAGTAGTCAAGGCTTTTATAGAGCCACGATTAGAATCGGAGTTTATGGCCAATTCATATGGGTATCGACCTCACAAGAACGCACACCAAGCGATAGAGCAAGTACGACAAAACACTAGGCAATACGCATGGGTCGTGGACATGGATATCAGCAAATTTTTCGATGAAGTAGATCATGAATTATTGATGAAATCCGTTGAGCGACATGTGTCAGAAAAGTGGGTAAAGATGTGCATTAGAAGATGGCTAGAGACACCGATCTCAACCAAAGATGGACTAGTTGCAAAAACAGGATGTGGAACACCACAAGGTGGAGTGATTAGTCCATTGCTAGCGAATTTGTTTTTGCATTATGTACTAGACAAATGGATAGAGAAAACATTTCCTACGGTAGCATTTGTACGCTACGCAGATGATGTGATTGTGCACTGTATCAGTGAGCAACAGAGCCATTATGTACTAGAAGGGTGTGTATAACAAATTGCACAAAAATAAAAAAAGTATTAAATTTGCCACACCTGAGTATTATTAACCAATAAAAAACGAAACGATGGACACTAAAGATCAAATCTTAGAATCCATCCTGAGAAGTGTTAGAACCGAAGTTAGTTCATTTTTTAGATCAAGAATCGGGAATTAAATGCCCAATTGAGTATGAGTTAAAGCTCATAGAAGTAAGTAGGAATTTTGCTAGAACGTTGCTGGATAAATCACAAGGTAAAATTCCAAAGAGTAGAAACTCAAAAAAAAAGTAATCACCTATTTTGGTAAATTAGACTTGAAGAAGGATCACGTTCTGTGTAGCGGCACCAAAAAGTTTGCCATTACGCGATACTTACAGGTGCTGCTTTGTTTATTGGGGCAAAGTAAGGTATTTGAAGAAGCTAGTGAAATGCTTGAGAAGCTTGTAGGGCTTAAAATCAGCGGCATGCAAATACAAAGAGTAAGTGAGTATTACGGAGATCAATTAGATCCTGCCATCGATCGCAATATCGAGAGTTGTATCCCTAAGTTAGAAGATGTTAAAAAAGAAGATGCTGTATATGTAATGGCAGATGGAAGTATGCTACTTACACGGGATGAAAAATGGAAAGAGGTAAAACTTGCTAGAATATTCACGCACAATAACATATTGAAAGTAAGTGATAAAAGGTCAGAAATTAGAAATTCGGTGTATGTAAGTCACATGGGGGGGAGTAAGCGTATTTTTACCAAAATTAGAACGTCATTTAATAGGATATCAAAATAAGGTTATAATCGGAGATGGAGCTAAATGGATATGGAACTGGGCGGAAGACAATTATCCGGCAGCGACGCAAATACTAGACTTTTTTCATGCCAAAGAAAAATTAGTACTCTTAATAAAATTATTTTTAAAAGAGCAAGAACGGCAAAATTGGATCGACATTCAATGTAAACTTTTGATGGAAGATAAGGTACATCAAGTGATAGAGAATATAAAAAGGCTGAGGTGTAAAAGCGAAGAATCAAAAGAAATAAAAGAAAAAACGCTCCATTATTATGAGGAACATGAAGAAAGGATGTTTTATAAAACATATAGGGACAGAGGTTTACTAATAGGTTCAGGCCCAATAGAAGCAGCCCATAGGAGTGTATTACAATCACGAATGAAACTCTCGGGACAAAAATGGAGTATAAAGGGTGTAAATGCGATAGCCAACTTGAGATGCTTATACAAGAGCAACTCATGGCATATTCTTGAAAAATTTGTTAATGCGGCCGCTTAGTGCAATTTGTTATACACACCTAGAAGGCATAAAGCGAAGATTAGCAGCATGTAAATTGCGACTAAACGATGGGAAGACCAAAATAGTCTATTGTCACAACTACAAACGAGCTATCAGAAAAGACTATCCCAAGAAATTTGATTTTCTAGGATATAGTTTCAAACCCATGAGCAAACCATCCACAAAAGGCGGAATGTTTCTAGGATTTGATTGCGAGATGAGTATGAAAGCACGAAGTAAGATAATTGAACAATGGAAGGAGATGGATTTTCACCGAGATAGTTCGCTAACATTACACAAGCTAGCAGCGATGCTCAACGTTAAGACGAAAGGCGTAATAAGCTACTATGGCAAATATAATATTTGGTGCATAGAAAAATTGTTACGACATTTGGACTATCGTATAGCGAAATGGGTTAAGAATAAGTATAAGCGGATGAAAGAAAGTTATCAAAGAGCATTTGATTGGTTAAGAGAGATAAAAGCCTCGTACCCCAATCTATTTTATCATTGGCAATTTTCAAAAATCTGAATAGATTTGTATAACAAGAGCCGTATGAAGCGAGAGTTTCACGTACGGTTCTGTGAGAGGCTTTGGCTGAAATGCCTTTGTCTACTTGACCCCGAAACATTATGGCTCATGAAAGAAAGAAACGACCTAACTTCGTTAAAGAAAATTTCCTTGTATATCAAGATTTTCAACACATTGGTGAATATGTGATCTGTCAATCCAAAAATGAGCTGTAACTTTTGACGATTTTTTAACCATCAAAAGTTCAAACACCATAAATCTATCAGAACTTCCATCCGGAATCCTTATCTTTGTGGTCGGAGACCAGAGATATAGAGTCTTGAAGGAGTAAATGGAGTTACCAAAATATCAAATAAGTACTAACGAAGATCAAACCGTTTTCAAGTTTGTAAGTGATGGCCCGAATGGCAAAATCACTAAAATTGTATTATATCAACCTATGAACGAACCTGATTTATATAATCTTGCTTTAGGAGATTTGGATTCTAAAACAGGAGAAATAGATTTTGACATTAGGACAAACAACGGAGATAGAGACATGATTTTAGCAACAATTACTGAAACAGTTTATGCATTTTTATACAGTAGGACAACTTACTCAATACATTTTAAGGGAAGCGACCCTGTAAGGACAAGATTATATCAAATGGCCATTTCTAATTATTTTGATAAACTTTCAGAAGATTTTGAGATTCAAGGGAAACTTAAAAATGAACTATTGCGTTTTAAAAAAGGAGTTAATTTTGATGCATTTATCATTCAATTAAAAAATAAATAAATGAAAGTAGCGGAACTTGCAAAAAGAGATTTCAAAAGAAATCCATTAATGGTAGTTGACAAAAGTTTAGATAAATTTAAGGATTATAAAATTCCTCAAATCAAGATCGATTCAGCAAATGAAATCTCGAAAATGGAAAGCTATAAATCTTTAAGGAAGGAAAGAATCACGAAACCATAACACAGTATTGAACGACATTTTTGCTATCGCAAAAAACGTCGTCAATACAAAACGTTGGTGGCTCATGAATGGAAGAAACGACCATCCTGATAAATACAATTCTTGTAAAGGACAAATCTTTCAAAATTTCCCAATGGAAATCCTTATCTTTGTGGTTAGAGACCAGAGATTTTAGTACGTAGGATTTGATATAATCCCAATAAATCTTCACTTTTGATATTTTGAATCCAACGTACTTAAGGTTTTGAAGAAGTAAATGGCACTTTTTGTCTATTTTTGTTGTTTCTTTATCAAATAAAAGTCAAATATGATAAGTACAGAACTTAAAAACCAAGTCAAAGAACGTATTGATCAAGTTAATGATGCATATTTACTTGAAGAAATCCTTAATTTGATTGAATTCGAAACATCAACCGATGAAATTTTTATAATTCCAATAGAACATCAAAAAGAATTGGATATTAGTATTGAACAAATGAAAAATGGTCAAACAATATCCAATGAACTTATAGATATAAAAGTTCAACAATGGCTCTCAAAATAGTTTGGACAGAAAATGCTGAAACACATTTAGAAGCTATTCTTAGTTATTGGAGTGAAAGAAAAGGATCTAGTTTATATTCACAGAAGCTTTATAATATGTTTCAAAAAGAGCTTGATGTTTTAACAAGATACCCAGAAGCAGGAGCAAAAACCACTAACGATTTGATACGAAAAAGACTGTAAGAGACTACTTTGTATATTATAATTTTGATGACTAAGTGCTAACAGTATTGGGACTTGTTGATATGAGAAGAAATCCAAAATTCATAAAAACATTTGAAAAATTAAGAATCACGAAGCCATAATCGAGTAGACGGCCCCACCAGCCGAAGCTGATGGGGAGCGCCTCTCACACCACCGTACGTACGGGTCTCGTATACGGCGGTTCGCAAATCATCAACCAAATAGCTCTTTTCACCTATTCGGCCTATCCATTATTTTAAGAATAGGCTAAGAATTTCTTTCCTATTCGAATTTCTTGGAGACTTACGTTCAGTCCTTCCCCAATGTGAGACCTACCAAGGTATGGAATTACCAGCCCAGGCTCAGTTCTATGGGTACTATGACCTCTGCTGACTTCTCTGATACTTCAATCAATGAACTCAACCTACCCACCCGTTCCGGTTCCTTCCCTTCGATGCCACAAAAGGGCATCGACCCTGCGGGATCGGTCAGTCATCTCGGTAAGGCAAATATCTTTCAGTCAATCGCTGCCGAATCTACTCATCAGGTATCAGAACTTCGGGCGTTAGTGTGTCAACCCATCCGCTTTCGCGGTTCCTTCCCTTGAAGCACTTCAGTACTTCACCCTTCGGGATCGGTCAGTCATCTAACCCAACCTGACCAGCCTCTTATCCGGTTCCTATATCCCTACTCTTTGCTCTCGCAAGCCACCCAGAGTACCGACTTTTGCAGTCCTGCTTACTTCAGTGCATAGATCACTCTAAACCATCCGCCGCGGCGGACAGCTTGCTAATACTTCCGGGCGTTACACCAGCGTATGAGAGACTTTCAACCCGTTGGATATTTATCCTACGGGCTTTCACTCTCAAGATAAACTGTTTCTTTAAACAGTTTGTACTTCTCATTACTGAGTTGTACATTTGCCATTCAAGGCACACACACAGGCTACCATGTACATGATGACTCCTATCGTCGTCACGTCAGGTAGCCAAAACGTTAGTAGCCATTTTAGGACAGACCGCACCGAAACCAAATACCGACATTTGACGAATGAATGACAACGAAACAAAACGACTTTCACGACTGACTGCAATTCTGACCCAGTTGCAAACGAAACGACTTTTGACAGCGACAACTCTTGCAGAGAAATTCAATGTAAGCATCAGAACAATTTATCGTGACATAAGAGCTTTGGAACAAGCAGGTGTTCCCATCATTACAGAAGACGGAAAAGGCTATACATTAATGGACGGCTATAAAATTCCACCTGTAATGTTTACTGAAAGCCAAGCAAATGCTTTAATTCTTGCCGAACAATTGGTTTTGAAAAACAAAGACACTTCATTTATAAAAGACTATTCAGAAGCAATTGACAAAATAAAAGCAGTTTTAAGACAAACCGACAAGGACAAAGCAAATTTACTTGCCGACAGAACTCGTTTTGAACAAAACATAAACAGAGATAGAAATAGCAACATTATCTCTGAATTACAACAAGCACTCACAAACTTTCATTTAATCAATATTAACTATACAAATGAACAAAATGAAACAACAAGTCGGATAGTTGAGCCATTTGCTTTGATTAGTACAACAGAAAATTGGTTACTTATTGCTTGGTGTCGTTTGCGAAAAGAATTTCGATATTTCCGTTTAGACAGAATCTCTAAAATGCTAGTTCTTACTGAGAAATTGAGCCACATAAAATGACTTTACAAGAATATTTTGACAAATTTTACTAATCCGTTTTGACCCCTGACATAAGGCTGTCATAAGCCCATTTTACTTTTGCAAAGTCAATAATGACAAACATTTTAAAATCGATAAAAATGCAAAAGACAACATTCGACCCTTGGGCTTGGGGTAAAAACACAAATTCAGTACAAGCCATAGAAGTAAAGCAAGCAGAAGGAACACTTTACTGTTCAGGACAAGTAGCCATTGACGCAAACGGAGTTCCAAGTGATGCAGATATGAGAAGTCAACTCATTCAAACCATCGCAAATTTGGAGCAACTAATTGGCGAGTCAGGTTATGAGTGCAAAAATATTGTACGACTAAATGTTTACACAACAGACACAAACGAGTTCTTTACAACTTGTATGGATGTTTATGTACCATTTCTTATGAAACACGGAATTCAGCAAGCTACCACTCTTCTCGAAGTAAAAGGACTTTTTGCAACTTTGACCATAGAGTTGGAAGCTACGGTTGTAAAGTAACAATGACCGAAAAAGGAATTTTTTATCCGACAAGTCAAGCAGATTGGCGACAATGGTTAGAAGAAAATCATTTGTCCGAGCAATCTGTTTGGCTTGTTTTTTATGCTAAATCATCAGAGAAGCCCTCTATCTCTTGGAGTGTAGCAGTTGATGAAGCATTATGCTTTGGTTGGATAGACAGCAAGAAAATCAAAATTGACGAAGAAAAATCTCATCAATTTTTCAGCAAACGAAAACCGCAAAGCACTTGGTCAAAAATCAACAAAGAGAAAGTTCAAAACCTTATCACAAAAGGATTAATGACACAAGCAGGCTTGAACAGTATTGAAGTAGCCAAACAAAACGGTTCTTGGACAATTCTTGACGAAGTTGAAGAACTCATAATCCCCAAAGACTTAGAAAAAGCATTTAAAAAACATCAAGGTTCAAAAGACTACTTTCAAAGTTTAAGTAAGACGATTAGAAAAACAATGCTGACATCTCTTGTTCTTGCCAAACGGCCCGAAACCCGACAAAAACGCATTGACGAAATTGCTGAACTTGCAGGACAGAACAAGAAAACCAAGCAATACTGACGAAAGAAAAACGGCTACTAACACAGGTTTGGCAAAAGTGGCGGTGCAGTGCTTCGTATGACAGTTTTTCGTAAATTTGAACATTGGTGCTTCGAAATCCCCCACTTCGGCAAGGTGTGCTGTGAATGATAAATCAGTTGTATTGATTTATCAATGCTCTACAAAAGATGATGGTAGGTCCATCGGTGTCGCTGTGTAAGCGGAGGCATCAAACCGCCTCTCGGTGCATGGATAGTAATTGAAATGTGTTGAACGGAAAGAGGAAAAGGCTCACTAGATGGGTCAGGTAAGAATAAGAGAGATGAATGAAAATGAATCTGTGATGAAGTAGTGAGAGGGTGGCTACAATTTGTCAAAAGCTCGTATTCTTTGGCTGCGAGTGAAAAGTCATAGCGAGAACTTACTTATTGGCTATGGGGCAAACGCTATTGAGCAGACATGAATCTTATTTCAGGCTTTTGTAGGGAACTCAGGAAGTCCATATGAAATGCAAAGCGAACGGCACAAGTGGGAAGACCCCATGAGGCTTATAATAGCAATGTTTATATGGATGGCGGATACAGCTGTAGTAGTGATGAAGTGCTTGTAATGAGCATGGAGTGAAGGGCTGTAGTTATACGGTTTTAAGTAGTTAAACAACTTTAGTAAAACAAAGGATGACAGAATTATTTGAGACAAGATCAAAACCTATTCCGATTACCAAAGAGATGGTAAGGGATGCCTATCGGCATGTTAGGAGTAACAAAGGAAGTGCAGGAGTGGACGAAGAGGATCTTCAAAAGTTTGAGGAAAATCTTTTACCAAATTTGTACAAACTATGGAACAGACTTTCAAGTGGTAGCTACTTTCCCAAGCCAGTAAAAGAAGTAATCATACCCAAGTCAGGAGGTGGAGAGAGAAAGCTGGGCATACCTACAGTTACAGATAGGATAGCACAGCAAGTAGTCAAGGCTTTTATAGAGCCACGATTAGAATCGGAGTTTATGGCCAATTCATATGGGTATCGACCTCACAAGAACGCACACCAAGCGATAGAGCAAGTACGACAAAACACTAGGCAATACGCATGGGTCGTGGACATGGATATCAGCAAATTTTTCGATGAAGTAGATCATGAATTATTGATGAAAGCCGTTGAGCGACATGTGTCAGAAAAGTGGGTAAAGATGTACATTAGAAGATGGCTAGAGACACCGATCTCGACCAAAGAAGGACTAGTTGCAAAAACAGGATGTGGAACACCACAAGGAGGAGTGATTAGTCCGTTGCTAGCGAATTTGTTTTTGCATTATGTACTAGACAAATGGATAGAGAAAACATTTCCTACGGTAGCATTTGTACGCTACGCAGATGATGTGATTGTGCACTGTATCAGTGAGCAACAGAGCCATTATGTACTAGAAGGCATAAAGCGAAGATTAGCAGCATGTAAATTGCGACTAAACGATGGGAAGACCAAAATAGTCTATTGTCACAACTACAAACGAGCTATCAGAAAAGACTATCCCAAGAAATTTGATTTTCTAGGATATAGTTTCAAACCCATGAGCAAACCATCCACAAAAGGCGGAATGTTTCTAGGATTTGATTGCGAGATGAGTATGAAAGCACGAAGTAGGATAATTGAACAATGGAAGGAGATGGATTTTCACCGAGATAGTTCGCTAACATTACACAAGCTAGCAGCGATGCTCAACGTTAAGACGAAAATGTCTTGCCCTCAATTAAATGCGAACACAAAAAAAGTTTAAATTTTTTTAAATCACTAATTTTGTGTTATGGAAAACAAGAAAAAAGAAAGAATGAGTACCAATAAAAAGACTGAATTGGTACTGCAATTATTGCGAGGTGAGTCACTGGATGAACTTTGTAGAATCCATCATGTATCTGCCAGTCAATTGAGTGAGTGGCGTGATATCTTTGTCAGCAAAGGTAAAGAAGGTTTCCGTAAGAGCTCGGACGATCATCGTCTGCGTGAAGCCCAAGCGATCATTGGTCGCCAAGCCATAGAGCTTGACCTGTATAAAAAAAGATGGTATTGATTCGTCAGATAAAAGAAAAATAGTTTCCATGCTAATCAATACAGAACCAAAACCAAATATTAGATTGGCTCTTAAGGTCAGTGACCTAAGCGTAGGAGCTTGGTATGACAGGCGGTCATTGAAGACAGATAAATGTAAGCCAGGGCCAAAATCTGTGTACTCAGACGTTGAAGTGCTTCAAGCCTTAAGGAAGTATATAGCCGAGCCTATTTTTTATTTAGAAGGCTATAAGAAACTCAAGGTTAGGCTCAAAGAAGAATATGGCATCGATGTGGGTAAGGAAAGGCTAAGAAGGATCATGACAGAAAATGAGCTTCTGTGTCATCAAAAAAACAGATCACACCCACTCAGGTATCATCACGACGGTAAGATCATCACGGATTGTCCCAATCAAATCTGGGGCATGGACATCAAAGAATTTCATACTTGTATAGGAAAAATTTACTTATTTGATATCTCGGATCATTTCAATAGCGAAATTAAAGGATGGTACGTAAACACAACATCCAATGCAAATGATGCGATGCAAGCTCTCAGAAACGCTGTAAGAGCCGAGTTTGGCAATGTGGCCAAAGATGTGTGTAAAGGTACAAATCTAAAGCTCAGAGTGGATCATGGCACTCAATTTGATTCCAAAGCTTTTGAAGATGAATTGAATTTTTAAGCATTTTAAAAAGTTCTGCCTTTGTAAGAAGCCCACAAAGCAACGGGGTTATTGAAAGATTCCACAGAACGCTCAAAGAACAATTAACCTTAATCAATACATTTAAAAATATAGACGAAATACATCAAAATATTCATACATTTGTTGCCAAATATAACCAGAAGTGGCTATTGCATAGATTGAAACTTCAATCTCCACTGAAATATAAAGAGGGGAATCCATCGGGTAATACTGAACCAGAGGGAGTCCGTCATTGAGTCGCAGACTCAAAAAAAGATAGTCAGGCCTGAGCTATCTACCTTCGGTACAAAACGTCACCGTCGGTCGTCCGTCATCACAAAGGTATGTAGTCTTTTTTGAATTACAAAACCTTGTTCTGTTAGTAGGCCTTAATGAGTGTTCAGTTAATTAGGGGCAAAACAAAAGGCGTAATAAGCTACTATGGCAAATATAATATTTGGTGCATAGAAAAATTGTTACGACATTTGGACTATCGTATAGCGAAATGGGTTAAGAATAAGTATAAGCGGATGAAAGAAAGTTATCAAAGAGCATTTGATTGGTTAAGAGAGATAAAAGTCTCGTACCCCAATCTATTTTATCATTGGCAATTTTCAAAAATCTGAATAGATTTGTATAACAAGAGCCGTATGAAGCGAGAGTTTCACGTACGGTTCTGTGAGAGGCTTTGGCTGTGATGCTCTTGCCTACTCGACCCCGAAACCGTTGAACAAACCCTCCTCACATTGCCCCAAAGGATCAGTGGTACATTACTGATAATGAGCTGAATAAGTTTTATTTTTGTGGTATTAATTTATCTCAAAAATCGAAGTTATGATGTCCGAATTAAAGTATGTAAGTGATTACCATGTGGTAGAATTTGAAGAGTTTATGATACTCAAAAATTTCTCCAAACGCACCATCAAAACGTATGTCCAGATTGTGAAACAGTTTATCAATTGGTGGGAAAAACATCATCTCAATGTGCCGATGAGCGATGATGTAGTGCGTAAATATCTATTGCACCGATTTGATACTGGCAAAGACTGGCAGACGGTCAATTCCGACTACTCAGCGATCCAAAAATGGTTTAAAAATGTGCTCATGCTCTCGTGGAGTCTGACAAAACTGCCACGTGCCCGCAAGGAAAAGAAATTGCCATCGATACTGTCCAAAGAAGATGTAGTCAAAATTATCGAAGCGGCTGCTACTTTCAAACAGCAAGTGTTACTGACCTTTGTTTATGTCACAGGTGCACGACTTAGTGAAACCACCCATGTGAAGATCGATGACATCGACTCTCATCGTATGCAGGTACGCATCAATCAAGGTTCAGCCCGTTGGATAGTCATTCTACGGGCTAAAGGCAATAAAGACCGATTTATCATGCTTCCGCAGATACTTATAGATTTGCTTAGGGATTATTACAGGAGAGAAAAACCGGAAGTCTATCTCTTTAATGCCAAGGTGAAAGCCCAAGCCTACAATCCACGTTCTGTTCAGTTGGCCATGCAGCAGGCAAAAAAGAAGGCCAAAGTCACCAAAAAAGGGTCAATACATACCCTTCGCAACTGTTATGCTACACACCATCTCGAAGGTGGCACGGATTTGGTCTTCTTACAGGAACAGATGGGGCACAAAAACCTGCGAACCACCATCCGCTACATAGGCCTATGTGTGGAACGCCACCGCTACATCAAACATCCGATCGACAACCTGCCCATAAAGTACAGGTAAGAAATAGTATCGGTGACTTGTTTCGAGACTATGGGGAGCAATATATCGAGATATACAAGCCATCACACGAGCAGATCAAACTTATACGTGCCATCAGGGTCTGCAAGACACCAGCACTTGGCGGTACTATCATCCGCTGCAATGACTGTGGCCATAAACATTACATTTATCACAGTTGTGGCCATAGTCATTGTATGATTTGTCAAAGCATCAAGCGAGAACAGTGGGTGGATAAACTACGGAACAAATTGCTCAAAATACCTTATGTTCACACCATATTCACCCTGCCACATCAACTTAATAATCTTGCACGCAATAATGAATCCGTCATCTATTCCCTGATCATGAAAGTAGCATGGATGACCATCAAAAACATAGGGTCCAAATCGGGTTATACACCCGGCATGACATCTATTCTTCATACATTCGGGTCTGACATGAAGTACCATATCCATGTCCATGCCCTTGTGACTTTTGGAGGTCTGAGCGATGACGGAGCATGGATTTACCCCAAGGATAAACACAAACTCGATAAGTATAGAAGCATCTGTGCAAGCTATAAAGCTATCTTTATCAAAGAACTCAGAACTCTTCACAAATCAGGTAAAATCAATTATCACAATGATTTTGAAGCACTCATATCAGAAGTAGAAAAAATCCGTTGGGTTGTTCACTCCACACGCCCGACGATGGATACCAAAATCATCGAAGATTATCTCGCAAAATATATAAACCCCGTAGGAAATTTTCCAACGGGGTAAACCGTGTCGCCGTATCCAACAAACGACTCGACTACATCAAAGATTCCGAAAAAGTCATCCTCCTACACAATGATTATAAAAATCAGCAGGTAGGTCAAGTAGCTCCCAAAGTATACAAAATCATGGATCCTCTTGTAGCCATCGACCATAACTTGTGCAGCTTTGCGGCATCCTACAGCATGTCCTCCCGCCATACTTTCAGAAATCCCGATCTTATGGCATCCACAATCATTCATCCAAACTCAAAACCACCATCCCTGATGCCGTAAAACGCAATGGTCAAACCATTCGCACAGTATTTGAAATCATCACAGAACTGATGAAACTACATCCATACAAATGTGAAAAGTGTGGGTCTGATCATCATTGCATAGAAAAAATAAAACCTGATAAATCATGGATATTAACCTATATCAATAGCCCGACTCCCAGACCACCACCACAATTCAATTCATTACAAAAACCAATACCGAGATGAAAAAAATACAACAGAATACCACATTCGATAAAGAAAAATATGATTGCCCACCAGCAAAACCAGTTCGGTACAGTAGCAAATTAAAGATAAGATGTCAAATCTCTTTAAAATCACCCTGAAATAAAATATCCTGCCTATATTTGACATTAAATTAAGCCGAAAGACACCATTGAGAGCCAATTCAATTGAAAGCGTTACCCTTATTACCAGAACCGGCTTCGTTTATCCCGTTGGAAAGAATTCCTACGGGATGAAACTTGTAAAGTTGATGAAGCCTTTAGAAATATTTGCCAATTCCGCCTTTGGTAGTAAGGCTTTCATCAACTTTCCTTTGTGTTCTACTCCACCAGAGAAAAAAATAGTTGCCAAATATAGAAACTTTGCTTATCTTTGCTGAAAATTTAGTTTGAAGAATTTTGAAACCATATTTTTGGAAGCGGCTAAGGAGTTTATTGCCAGTCTCGATAAGAAATCGGCAAGTAAAGTCTTTTATAATATAGATTTAGCTGAGCAAACCAACGATACAAAGATTTTCAAAAAACTTGTGGGTGAAATTTGGGAGTTCAGAGGTAAATATTCAGGAAACCAACATAGATTATTAGCCTTTTGGGATAAGTCAAAAAACAGAAATACATTGGTAATTGCAACACATGGCTTTATAAAAAAGACAAGTAAAGTGCCAAAGAATAAAATTCAAAAGGCTGAAAAAATCAGAAGTGAGTATTTTGCATCAAAAAAATAGATTAAAAATGGCAAATAAAGAAATGAAGACATATACCCTAGCAGAAATGAAGGATATGTACATTGGCAAACAGGGTACAAAAGATAGAGACGAATATGAGTATGAACTTAGGATGGATATCATTGGCAAAATGATCAAACAAGCACGTCAAGACCGAAACTTAACGCAAGAACAATTAGGTGAACTAATCGGTGTTCAAAAGTCACAAATTTCAAAACTTGAAAGCAGTGCAAACAGTGCAACAATAGATACTATAATCAAAGTTTTCAAAGCATTGAAGGCTGAAATAAACTTTCGGGTAAAACTTGAAAATGAATTTGTACAATTAGTTTAAAATGAAAGGCGAGAGTAGAACAACGGCTATGATGATAGATTCGCTATCGCTTCATCCATCACATAGCCTAGACGTTAGCTCGGATTAAAAAAGATTACAAAAATTTGAAAATGTTCCACAATTAGTTAACCTTGGATCATGGAACAAATTCGAAAATTGATCTTCTTTAAAACTTACTTCTTTGATTTTTACGAGAATCAGGAACAGAAAGTAAAAAGAGAAGATGGATTTTGGTCTTTTCCTGTTACAATATGTCAAACAAGTTCCTAGCAAACATATAGGCTCAACACAAGAAAAGAATTTGTTTTATTTAAGAGTTAAACAAGGATCAAATATATACAGAATATTTTTTTGTTTTGATGAAGATAAAATTGTAGTTATAATGAATGGATTTACAAAGAAAACACAAAAGACACCAACAAAAGAAATAAACAAAGCAATTACAATTAAAAAACAATATTTTAATGAAAAATAGCAAACAGATTACAACATTCGAAGAACATTTAACAAGGCAATACGGACAAATTGGCTCTGAGAAGAGAACGGAATTTGAATCCAAAGCAAAGTCATTTGTAATAGGTGAACTTTTAAAAGAAGAACGCCTTGAAGCAAATTTAACACAAGAAGAATTGGCTGATAAAATTGGAGCGAAAAAGAGTTATATATCCAGAGTTGAAAATGGAAAGACTGACATTCAAATATCGACACTTTTTAGACTTTTTGAATTTGGACTTGGCAAACGAATAAACATAATAATTGAATAACCCCGAGATAACAACGGCTTTGACGACAGATTCGCTATCGCTTCATCCGACGCAAAGCCTATCCGTTATGGCTCATGAAAGGAAGAAACCATCAACCTGAAATATATGATTCTCGTAAAGGTCAAAAAGAACAAAACTCTCATAAATTCCGTCTGAAATTCATATCTTTGCGGTCGAAGACCAGAGATTTTAGTACGTAGGATTTGATATAATCCCAATAAATCTTCACTTTTGATATTTTGAATCCAACGTACTTAAGGTTTTGAAGGAGTAAAATATGGATCAACCAAAGTATGAATTTAAAAGGACAAATGAACTCCACTTTGACTTTATAAGTGTTGGGAAGAAAGGCGAAATCCATAAAAGAGTAACCTTTATTGAGTTGCACTATGGTTTTTTCAATATGGGACTTGGCGATCTAAATCTTGAAACAGCGGAAGTAGATTACTTTTCGGTTAGTGATAACGGAGATAGAAATACCGTACTTGCTACCGTTTCAGAAATTATTGAATCATTTTTTGAGTTATACCCTTCTCATACAATCTATTTCAAGGGGACATCAAATTCAAGAACACGACTTTATCAAATGGCAATAAACCACTTTTATGATGAACTTTCAGAAAGATTCCACATACTTGGGGAACTTGATGATAAAATGACACGTTTCAAAAGGAATACCAATTATAAATCATTTCTAATACTTAAGAAGTAATAAAAATATGAATGTTAAAGAAGTAAAAAATAAGGTAAAACTTAAGACAAATACATCAAAAACAAAATTCCCTCAAGTCAAAATTGATGGGTTTCAAGATGCTATTAAAAATACTGACATGCTGAAAGTGGTTGAACAAATTAAAAGGGAGAAAATCATGAAGCCATAACAGTGGCTTTGACGACAGTTTTGGCTCATGAATAAGGAGAAATACCATACCCCATAAACAAACTTTGAATAGAGAAATTAATTTGATATTGTATCGAAAAGCCGAGTGAAAATCTTATCTTTGATCTTCAAAATGGATTGAAATTTAAAGTTTCAAAGCTGTGATTGACAAAAAATATGATATTGGATTATATACGAGTTCGTAAGTATTGGCCCGAAAGGCAACATTTCAGGATCATGTCTCTAAAGCATCGTTTGTTCGTCGTAGCTTATAGCTACGATGCAATATATTAAGGCTTCTTGCCTTGCCTGAATCGCAAAAAAAATTGATAATTTTTAATTTAATGTGTGGCGAAAAAATGAAATACACCCTTCTGCGAAACATTTATATCATATTGTACTGTATATTAAGTACCATAAAATTCTGATAACCACCCAATTATGTAATCATCTAAATCAACCTTTCAATACCCTTGCCATGGTGATCCCTATATCAGCAGGCGAGTTGACTACGTGGATACCATTTTCTGCCATGATTTTCATTTTTGCTTCTGCGGTATCATCATGACCACCTACGATTGCACCTGCATGGCCCATTGTTCTGCCTTTTGGCGCGGTTTGGCCCGCAATAAATCCTACGACAGGTTTTTTATTTCCTGTCGCTTTGATATATCTTGCGGCATCCGCTTCATAATTTCCGCCGATCTCTCCTATCATGACGATACCGTCAGTTTCAGGATCATCCATGAGTAATTTGACAGCATCTTTGGTAGGTGTACCAATGATGGGGTCTCCACCTATACCTATTGCTGTGGATATACCCATACCTGCTTTTACTATCTGGTCTGCAGCTTCATATGTCAACGTACCTGATTTGGACACCACACCGATACGACCTTTCTTAAATACAAATCCGGGCATGATACCGACCTTGGCTTCTCCGGGCGTAATGACTCCGGGACAATTGGGTCCTACCAGAGTACAATCATATTGTTCAATATAGGCTTTTGCGATGACCATATCCTGTACAGGAATGCCCTCTGTAATACAGATAATGACTTTGATGCCGGCTTCAGCAGATTCCATGATCGCATCAGCTGCAAACCCCGGTGGAACAAAGATGATGGATGTATCAGCTCCGGCTTTTGCAACTGCATCTTTTACTGAGTTGAAGACAGGTTTGCCCATATGTTCTGTACCTCCTTTGCCGGGAGTATCTCCACCCACTACATTTGTCCCGTAATCGATCATTTGTTCAGCATGAAAAGTACCTTCTTTACCTGTGAATCCCTGTACTATGATCCTGGAGTCTTTATTGACCAATACACTCATTTTTTATCTTTTTTACTTTCTATTAATATTATCTCCTCACCAGGCAAATGCATCAGGTGTTTTTCTCTTGCAAATTTTTCATGATTGTTTTTGAGGTCTTCTTTATCCTTTAGAGCCTGAGCAATCTCATCATTGAGCCTTTCTTTCTCCTGCTCCATATTAGATATTGTTCCCTTCAGTTTTTGATAAGCAAAAATATTGTGTTTGTCAAAAAAAGTCAACCACACGATAAATAATACAGTCACTATGGTGAACTTATTTATCCATTTGGGAGAGACGCCCAATACCGATGCTACTTCTTCGCGAATTTTCTTATCTTTTGCCATAACTTGTACATTTAAACCAAAAAAATGAGACCTTAAAAAAACCAGGGAGCTGCATGCTACAACTCTCTGTAAATATATATTTTTTCTTTATGAAAGCAATGATCTGCCCGGATAATAAGCAGAATCACCTAATTCTTCTTCTATACGTAATAATTGGTTATATTTAGCTATCCTGTCACTTCTTGAAGCCGAGCCTGTCTTAATCTGTCCTGTGTTCAATGCGACTGCAAGATCAGCGATAGTAGTATCCTCAGTCTCACCTGATCTATGGCTCATCACAGAAGTAAAGCCATTTCTTGTGGCCAGATTGACTGCATCTATGGTCTCAGTAAGTGACCCGATCTGATTGACTTTTACGAGGATAGAGTTGGCGGCTTCCTCTTCTATACCGCGTTGCAGTCTTTTGGTATTGGTCACAAAAAGATCATCTCCCACCAGCTGAACTCTTGAACCCAGAGCTTTAGTAAGTTTTGACCAGGATGCCCAGTCATCTTCATGCAGGCCGTCTTCAATAGAAAATATTGGGTATTTGTTGACCCAATTGGTCCAATATTCTACCATCTCGTCGCTGCTCAGTTTTTTACCTGCTGATTTATGGAAATGATAGAGTTTTTCTTTTTCGTCATAAAACTCAGATGCCGCAGCATCCATAGCTATCATGATATCAATTCCAGGTCTGTATCCGGCTGCTTCTATTGATTTCAGTACTATTTCTATAGCTTCTTCGTTGGATTTGATATTCGGTGCAAAACCACCTTCATCTCCCACATTAGTGGAATATCCTTTTGATTTTAGGACAGATTTTAAGTGGTGAAAGACTTCTACACCCATTCTTAGGCCTTCTGAAAACTGTTCAGCACCTACAGGCATGATCATAAATTCCTGAAAATCAATACTATTGTCAGCATGTGATCCACCATTGAGGATATTCATCATGGGCACAGGCATCACATGCGCATTGACTCCTCCTACGTATCTGAAAAGTGATTGCCCTGATTCTTCTGCCGCAGCTTTGGCTACAGCAAGTGAGACTCCAAGGATTGCATTGGCACCGATAGATGATTTATTGTCTGTACCGTCCAATTCTATCATGATATCATCAATATATCTTTGCTCAAATACATCTTCACCAATCAATGCATCTCTTAGTTTGTCGTCTATATTGTTGCAGGCATTCAAAACACCTCTACCCAGATATCTGCTTTTGTCATTATCTCTCAGTTCTACTGCCTCATATTTACCTGTTGAAGCACCTGATGGGACAGCTGCCCTTCCCATCACCCCATTTTCAGTCAACACTTCTACTTCCACAGTCGGATTTCCTCTTGAATCCAGAATTTCTCTGGCTCGGATATCTACAATAACACTCATCTTAATTATTTTTAGTTTGTTTTAATAAATTTACGAATTCATCAAATAAATATTTGGAATCATGTGGGCCGGGATTTGCTTCAGGATGATACTGAACCGAATATGCCGGTTGATTCTTCATTCTGATACCTTCGATGGTTTCATCATTGAGATTGCGGTGTGTGATCTCTATGGTCTCATTTTTTTGAAAGACGTCATCTTCTTTGACAGTAAATCCATGATTTTGGCTAGTTATTTCACATTTTCCTGTCGCAAGATTGATCACAGGATGGTTGGCTCCTCTGTGGCCATGATGCATTTTATAGGTAGCAATATCATTGGCAAGTGCAAGGATCTGATGACCCAAACAAATGCCAAACATAGGCTTTCTGGTTTCAAGTAGTCCTTTTACAGTGTGAATGGCATAATCCATGGTTGCGGGATCACCCGGCCCATTGGATAAAAAATAACCATCAGCGCTATAATCCAATATTTCTTTGAGCGGAGTCTTAGCAGGAAAAACATGAAGATGACATCCTCTTTGTGCGAGACTGCGCAGGATGTTTCTTTTGGTACCAAAATCCAAAACGGCAACCTTGTATGGCGCGTTGGGTTCACCCATTTCATAAATCTGATGGGTGGATACTTTACTCGCGAGTTCAAGGCCTTCCATTGATGGCACTTTTTTTAATTGCTTCATCAAAGCATCTTTATCGAAGTTTTCAGATGAAATGATACAATTCATAGCACCTTTGTTCCTGATATTTCTGACAATAGCCCTTGTATCTACATCATAAATACATACCAGATTATTCTCTTCAAAATACTTTTGAATTTCCTGGTCAGCCATGGGGCGACTGTAATCATTGGTAAAATTACGACAGATCAATCCGGATATTTGTATCCTTTCAGATTCTGTATCTGTATTTTTGATACCATAATTGCCTACATGAACATTGGTGGTTACCAATACCTGACCATAATAAGAAGGGTCGGTAAATATTTCCTGATAACCCGTCATTCCAGTATTAAAACACACTTCACCGGTCGTAGTTCCTGTCACTCCTGCAGCACTTCCTTCATAAAAACTTCCATCTTCAAAAAGTACTACTGCTTTACCTTTACCTGAAAAATCCATTCAAAATAAAATTTTGCCACAAATATAAGACATAAATTATATATCATGGCTTTGTTGAAAAACAAATTGCAGTTAATTATTCTTTAGACCGGGGTTTAGAGTCATGGTGTATTCTGCAACTGCCTTAATCTCTGAAAGTGAAAGGATGTTTTCAAATGGAGTCATCAACCCTTTGCCTTTTGTGATCTGCAGTATTCTCGTTTCAAGGTCTGTTTCTGACATCGTAAGATCTTTTGATCCATTTGCCCCAAGTTTGCCATCTGCACCATGACATAAAGCACAACTCTGTTTGAAAATTTTGGCCCCATCTATTGCAGGTTCAGGTTGTGCAGTCGTAGATACTGTGTTTTTATTCTCTTTCGGGCCACATGCTAAGACAATCAATGCCAAAAAAGATACAATGATAGATTTATTGATCATAACAGTTATTTTTATTTTTACCTGCAAAACTATAAATTCCAATACACTTTTAACCTTTTATTTTCAACTTTCTTCATCTTTCACCTTGTCAGTATTTTTTGAAATTCCTGGTTTTCTCCGGGCATCTTTGAGCGACTTGTCTATGATCCATTCCAGTTGGCCATTGACACTGCGAAACTCATCGGCTGCCCATTTTTCAAGCGCTTCATATGTTTTCGGGTGTAGCCTCAGAACGAATGTTTTTTTGTCACTCATGGTATTCCTCAATTCAAATTATTGATGCAAAGTACCCGTATTTACAACCGGTGACACAGCCCTGTCGGAACAAAGTACTACGAGAAGATTACTAACCATAGTGGCTTTTTTGTCTTCATCTAAGTGTACAATTTCTTTTTTACTGAGCGCATCCAAAGCCATCTTTACCATTCCAACTGCGCCCTCTACTATCTTGCTTCTTGCCGCAATGATTGCTGTTGCTTGCTGTCGTTGCAACATTGCACTTGCAATTTCCTGAGCATACGCAAGGTGGCTGATTCTGGCCTCTATGACATCAACGCCCGCAAGCTTAAGTCTGTCTGCTATTTCCTGTTCAAGCATTTCGTTGATCTCAACAGAACTGGACCTAAGGGTTAGATGTGCGCTTTCGTCTTCAAAATTATCATATGAATATTCCATGGCCATTTTTCTCAATGCAGACTCACTCTGGATTTCCACAAATTTTTCATAATGTTCGACATCAAAAGCGGCTTTGTAAGTATCTGCGACCTTCCACACTACTACAGCAGCAATCATAATCGGATTGCCTTGTTTGTCGTTGACTTTGAGTTGGGATGTTTCAAGATTATGAGCTCTCTGAGATATTTTTTTCTTGATAAAAAAAGGATTCGCCCAGAAAAATCCGGATTGCTTGACTGTTCCTACGTAATCACCAAATAAAGTAAGTACTCTGCTACTGTTCGGTTCAATGGCAAGAAATCCTGAAATTATAAGTAAGTAAATAACAAAGATTGGTACAGATACCCATATGGGAAGCCAATGTAAAAAGATGTTGGCAATGCCTGCAGCGAGGAGAACAAAACTGATAAGAAGCATTAAATAGCCCGAAGTTGGTTGAATGGATTTTTCTGTTTTCATTTTAAAAAATTAATTTACTTTAATATCATTTTAATATCACAACAAATAACAAACCGACTGCTTAAAAAGTTTCGGATAGTTAAGATTTTTTTAAATTAGTCAAACATTCTTTCATTAAGCTGCGTTTCTGTGTTACAAATTGTAACTTTGACCTTTTATTTATATTACCTGGTATTTATGACTTCTTTAGAGAATCTTTATCAGAGTATCATAAGAAAAGAAAAATCAGTTAACTGTAAATATTTAACAAAAACAAATACAGAGGAATGAGTGATGTGTATCAATCAGATGTTCAGGCGGTAGATGCGATGGCGTCTTCCTATAAATTACTGAAGGAGGAGATAGGCAAAGTAATCGTAGGGCAGGATGATGTGGTCAGAGCCGTTATTATTTCATTATTCAGCAATGGTCATAGTCTGCTTGTAGGTGTTCCGGGACTTGCAAAAACACTTTTGGTCAGCACTATTGCAGATGTTCTGGATCTCGAATTTAAACGTATACAATTCACACCTGACCTGATGCCGTCAGATATCACAGGGTCTGAAATTCTGGACGAAAGCAGGCATTTTAA
The DNA here is from genome assembly GCA_016713025.1 of Saprospiraceae bacterium. Lineage (NCBI taxonomy): Bacteria > Pseudomonadati > Bacteroidota > Saprospiria > Saprospirales > Saprospiraceae > Saprospiraceae bacterium. The sequence continues at coordinate 3,853,847 of JADJPZ010000004.1, forward strand.
ATTTAATAAAGGTCCGCTTTTTACCAATATCCTTCTCGCTGATGAGATCAACAGAACGCCGCCGAAAACGCAGGCAGCGCTTCTTGAAGCCATGCAGGAAAAATCAGTAACTGTAGCTGGTGCAAGACATGTACTTCCCAAACCATTTTTTGTATTGGCAACTCAAAACCCAATAGAGCAGGAAGGTACTTATCCGTTACCGGAGGCACAATTGGACAGATTTATGTTCAATATACCTTTGGATTACCCAAGTTATGATGAAGAGGTTCAGGTGGTAAAATCCACTACATCAAACGAAAAATATACTTTGCGCAACATTCTGACCGGTGAACAGATCATGGGCTTTCAATCATTGGTCAGAAAAATACCCATTGCGGACAATGTCCTGGAGTATGCTGTAACATTGGCTTCCAAAACGAGACCAAATACCAGTCTTGCTACCGCTGAAGTCAACAACTATATCTCTTGGGGTGCCGGCCCCCGAGCGTCGCAATATCTCGTACTGGGCGCTAAATGCCATGCAGCTATCAATGGCAAATATTCTCCGGATAAGGAAGATGTACAAGCTATCGCAAACTATGTATTACGGCACAGAATTGTAAGGAATTATAAGGCAGAAGCTGAAGGTATCAGTGAAGAACAAATTATCAAAAACCTGTTTTAGAAATTGATCAAAATACAATGAATAGATTAGTTTTATTTCTTCTCCCATTATTTTTGCTTTCGTGCGATCCAAAGGACCTGCAAAGAGTACTGGACTCCGTGAGTAATGTTCCGCTCTCCAATGCTGATATAGCAGCAGGATTGAAACAAGCTCTCGACAAAGGCGTAGATCAAAGTGTCATGACTCTTTCTGCTCAGGATGGATACTATGCTTCTATTTATAAGATATTGCTTCCGGAAGAAGCAACAAAAGTCATTGATAAGTTAAAATTTATACCCGGATTTTCAAATCTTGAAGAAGAAGCCATAAAAAGAATCAACAAGGCAGCTGAAGATGCAGCAACCAAGGCCGGACCTATCTTTCTTAATGCCATCAAGGGCATGACTTTTGATGATGTGATGAAGATCTTAATGGGTGAAAAAAATGCCGCGACTACCTACCTGCACAATAAAACATATCAGGCACTATACAATGAATTTAAACCGGTGATGAACTCATCACTTAATAAATTTGGTGCTCTTGACTTATGGAGTGATGCTATAGGTAAGTACAATAGCCTTCCATTTGTAACTAAAGTGAATCCGGATCTGGCTGATCATGTAAGTAACAAAGCTCTGGTGGGCTTATTTTCTTTAGTTGAGAAAAAGGAGTTGGGTATAAGAACTGATATTTCCCAACGAACTACTGACTTGTTAAAAAAGGTATTTGCCAAACAAGACTAATCTGATCGACGAATGATCTGAACAATTCGAAACACCAATCAAGTGTTAATTCACATATTTTCGGTTCTTTCCCAAGTGAGGTTGTTCATCGTTCGAGTGTTCATCGTTTGAGTGTTCATTGTTCAAGTAGTTTCTACTCCTCTATCCTTTCTATCTGTGCACCCAAGGCATTGAGTCGTCCGTCAATATTCTGGTAACCTCTGTCAATCTGACTGATATTGGAAATGATGCTTTCGCTTCTGGCAGACAAGGCTGCGATAAGAAGAGACACTCCTGCTCTGATATCCGGAGAACTCATACGAATGCCCCGAAGCTGTGATTTTCTCTCCAATCCTATCACAGTAGCTCTGTGTGGGTCACACAAAATACTCTGAGCACCCATATCTATGAGTTTATCGACAAAAAATAGTCGGCTTTCAAACATTTTTTGATGAATGAGGATGCTGCCCCGAGACTGAATAGCAACGACCAGTACAATACTCAGTAAATCCGGAGTAAATCCCGGCCATGGAGCATCGTAAATCGTCATAATGGATCCATCGATGAAACTCTGAATCTCATAGACATCCTGAGCAGGAATGTAAAGATCATCTCCTTTGATGTCGATCTGAATACCCAGCTTTTCAAATGTAGATGGAATGATGCCCAGATTGGGAACAGATACATTGGAAATGGTCAATGAAGATTGGGTCATAGCTGCCAGTCCTATAAAACTACCAATCTCAATCATATCCGGAAGAATAGTATGTTCAGTACCTCCAAGGCTCTCGACACCATGAATGGTCAATAGATTAGAACCAACTCCGGAAATTCTTGCGCCCATATTATTGAGCATTTTACTTAATTGTTGTAAATACGGTTCACATGCGGCGTTATAAATCTGAGTGATCCCTTCTGCCAACACTGCAGCCATCAGCACATTTGCTGTACCAGTGACCGAAATCTCATCCATGAGGATAAAGGTCCCTTTAAGTCGTTCCGCTCCTATATAGTATTGGTCTTCTTTCTCGTCATAATTAAAAGATGCGCCTAATTTCTGAAAGCCGATAAAATGAGTATCCAACCTCCTTCGTCCGATTTTGTCGCCACCCGGTTTAGGAAGATATGCTTTTTTAAATCTTGCCAATAACGGGCCCAATAACATAACAGAGCCGCGTATTTTTTTAGCATTTTCCTGATATTCAACCGATGATAGATGATCCGTATCGATATCATCTGCCTGAAATGAATATTCGTTTTGGCTTTTCCTTTCTACTTTTACCCCGAGACCCTGAAGCAATTCTATCTGCTTCCTGATGTCAAGGATATCAGGAATATTTTTTATGATCACTTTTTTGTTGGTGAGGAGTACTGCACTGATGATTTGGAGTGCTTCATTTTTAGCACCCTGCGGTTCAATTGTGCCAGAGAGATGAGCATTCCCTTGTACCCTGAAAGCTTGATTGGACATGTATGATTATAATATTAATTGCACAAATGTATTATGAATAATTCTAATATTATAAAAAGCATGGAAATAATACACATTAATTGTACTTTGTCAAATTATACGGACTTTCCGATTTATTGGAAACTGTTGGGTTAACCCAACAGTTGTGACCCTAATTAATTAATTTCACTTCTTTAAAGACTTTTTGGAGTGGATTCAATGTTAGGGTAAAATTTGTGGCAAATGAACCTAAGGTGCTAACTGAAAATCTGCTCACTGGGACATAAGGTTATGAAGTTTATGACATCAGGGTAGAATTAGAATTATGCAAACACAATCCGTAATTCAAAGTTTGGCTACCGGGAATATAATTTGGTGAATTTTTAAGGCAAATAAGTTTTTTGATCAAATCTCAGTTATATGCTTTGGGCATGATTCTGAAGTGGGTCCTGGATTCGATGGTGAAAGCAAATGAATAAAGTTTTTCTTCCTGACCCGAAGGAAGGATCAACGTAATGCCATGAGGTTCTCCATTGTCTTTATATCCCATGGGCAAAGTAAGGCATGGAAATTTTGCTACAGCTGCTATGGCAGCATGCTGATTATTGACAGATAGGATTAAGTCTAATTGATGCTTTTTAATCATGTCATTAAAAAATGACTTACCTGAACTTTCGAGGTCGTTTTTAATCTTAACAAGCTTTGTTGCTGAGGTAGTATCGGTGACAACAACATTGAATAAAGCCTGACCATAGGGTGCTCTCAAAGCCATATTTTCTCTGTTATAATTCATGATATCCATAACGTTTTTGATACTTCCTAGGCCGTGAGTTTGTGCAGACAGATATGCCTGAAGGTCGTTTTTCATATCAATGTTAAGAATGGATAAAAAACCTTGGAGTGCACCACTCTGAGCATCAAGAATAATTATTTTAGCACCGCTCTTTTTTAATATTTCTGAAATTCTAACATAACCAGAATTTTCCATGAGGTGTTTAAACATCCCTATTCTTTTACCGTTCAGATCAAGAACTTTTAATGCTTTTTGATATTTAATTTTTCCTGAATTTTTTTTTGATGAAGGATCAGCCTTGTCATAACCTGTCATGGCATCCATGAGAATAGCATTATCTGTTACATTTTTTGTCATAGGACCGGGTGTATCAAGTGTGCTCGATATAGGTATAATACCGGTGCGGCTGAGGGTTCCTACAGTAGGTTTCAATCCTGTTACTGAGTTAAGGGAAGAAGGAGAAAGTATTGACCCTGATGTTTCAGTTCCTATCGCAGCTACTGCCAGGTTGGCAGCTATTGCGGTGCCACTGCCAGAGCTTGAACCACCAGTCTCAAATATAAACCTACCATATGGATTTAGACTCTGACCTCCTACGGCACTATATCCCAGCGGACATCCACTACAGAAGTAATAAGCCCACTCGCTGAGATTGGTTTTGCCAAGAATGATGGCCCCTTTCTCTTTGAGTTTTTTGACAATAAATGCATCCTTTACCAAATTGTTTTTTAAGATTTCAGCTCCCGCCGTTGTAGGCAGACCATCATATCCTATGTTATCTTTGAGCAGCAAGGGCATACCATAGATTGGGTGTCTTTTTTTTCTTTTCCGTTCTTTGTCACATATTTCAGCTTCTCTTATTGCATCCTTATTGAGACTCATGATGGCATTGAGAGCCATATCTTTATTGCCTTCAATCTCGTGAATTCTGTAGACGTAAAAAGTCACTAAATCTTTGTATGTCAATAGGTTATCATCAATTTGTTTCTGAATATATGGAATATCTTTTTCCAATATCAAGGGCATAAGAGATTCATATTTTTCTCTACCGAATAAAGTAATTTCATTCTTAAACACTGATGTGACAGCAAAATGATCTCTCACATTGGAAAATAGCACCTTAAATCTCATCCTTGATATCTGATGCTCTTTGTTGTAGATATATGGAATATCATCAACAGACTGAGCTATGACACTTTGCCCCAAAATCCCGCCCACTAACCATAATAGAATAAAGAAAAACCTGGAAAATTTAGAAATCATACATTTTAGATTTTAGGTATCCTAATATACTATGGTGAACAGAAAATTGAATAAAAAAAATTAGATCACAAATTAAATATATTCAGATAATTGAGATTATAAAATTGAGGCTGTAACTCAATTTCAGTTGGGTACAAACCGTCACTATTTGGAGGTTTTCCAATCAGAAATGTCCGCACAAGAACCTCAATTGATTCAAACATCTAACAATATCAGTAGCCTTTTGTTTGTCTCTGACAATCATTTGTGTGATTTGTTTCTTAGTTTTTCCTTCATGGTGTGTGTCTGGATCTCTATGCAAATTATGCATTTACTTCAAGCCATATTCCTTAATTAGCTGTTTTTTTTGTTGATCTGCATCATCAAATCTTATCAACCCAAATTTTTCCGTCAGTTTTTTTATTTCTGCTCCTTTTTTTTCCGAGCCACTTGGATATCCGTTTTCTGGTGTGAGTTTAAAGAACAGAGCTTCCAGATATTCTTCAAAAGGTTGATTGAAGTACATATCAATAAAACGAAGAGGCTGATCAGATGCATTAAAAAAAGTGTGTTTAATCATGCGTGGTCTCATATGCCATCCTCCTGCTTTAATTTCGACGATTTCATCACCCAACAGAACACTTGCAGTACCTTCCAGTACATACATTAGCTCATCCAATTCTTTGTGCGCATGTGGCGCAGGGCCCATTATTTTTGGTGCGACAGCACACTCTACACTGGAAAAAAGACCATTTGTTGCACCGTTTCTAACCCATACCTTGATGGTCATATTGCCATTATTTGACAAGGGAGGTTCTGCAGGCAACAAAAATGGTTTTATAGGATCTGATGAAGGTATATTATTGTAATTATAAATGAGTGGGTTTATATTCAAACCAGCAAGAAGTAATGATGATTGTAAAAAATTGCGACGCTCCATGATATAAAATTTTTATGTTGATCAAATACTCTAACAAAGCTATTATTTCATCTCATATTAGATCTATATCAATTGGTATTAGGTTGCTTTGAGTTTGTACTTAGTGTTTTAGAATCTAAGTCTTTTACATCCAAGTACAAAGCCGGAAGTGCCTTTTACAAATCCAACGTTGAAAGTAATAACAGTCCTTATTACTTTTGTTTCAAAATTTGAGTATATTAATCTATTGTGATTTGGCTACAAGTGACAAATTTAATCATACCTTAAATCCAATATTATGACCAGATATACACATTTGTTTACCAGTAACTATAATTTTATCTTTATGAAGTTTTTAACTTTACATTGGATTTCCATTCTATTATTGACTTTCGTTTCGTGCAGCAATAGTCAAAAATCATCTGACAATAATCAAGCGTCAAAACCATCGTCTATTGGAAAAAATTTTCTCACAATGAAAATAAATGGACAAGTATGGTCTGCTGATCATGATGTGTTCGGAGCCTTTCATCCTAAAGGGTATGACAAAGTCATCATTATTGCCGGCGCCACAGGTAAAAAGGATAAAACTGAGAAAACTTTTAATATCAACATTTATCAGACAGATGGTCCGGGTCAGTTTTCATTTGCTCAAGGTAACAAAGCCCTTTCCGTAGCTCAGATAGGCAATTGGTCAGAACAGGACTATATCTGTGGAAGTATGATGGGATTTGACATGAAAGTTAGTGTGACTAAAGCTAATAACTCAGAAGTGGAAGCCACATTTTCCGGCACTCTTACTTGTTCTTCTGGTCAGACAATGGTCATCACTGATGGAAAATTTTACTATCATGAATAAATATATAATCATGCGCATTAACTTTTATATACTCTTTTTTTTAACATTGATTGCATGTAATAAGGAACAAAATACTGATATCCAAGATGACGGTAATGGGAATACTAATACCGAAATAGGAAAAGGAAGTCCGGGTATCGTCGGAACTGCAGGTGTAGCATCATGGGATGCTTTGTCCAATGCAGAAAAAAATCGTGTCAAAGGATGGAATACCCTGTTTCTACACCAATCTGTAGGTCAAGATCTTGAAGAAGGTTGCAAAGCAAATGGATTTCCCTGGGAATACTATGGAAATGGAGATAAGGTCAATAAAGGCTTCATGGGTGGAATTTTTGTAGATGTAGGAAAAATCCCCAATGGAAATCCGTATGAAAAAATCAGAGTTTTCAAAGAACAGATACTAAATAGTAAAGATTTTGTAAAAATAGGTATCTTTAAATTTGGTTATGCAGACATTGATGACAATAATTTCATACAGGTTCAGACTTCCTACAAATCTATGGTTGATGAACTAAAATCAAAAGTCACAGACTTCAGGCTAGTACATGTGACGCCTCCTTTAGTTTATTCTGTAGAGTCTTATGATGGAAATAGTGCACGTATGAAAGTAGCTCAATGGATGAGAGCAACTTTTGCTAAAACAGATGTTATTTTTGACCTTCAGGCATTAGAAAGCAATGATGGTGTATGTCAGTTCAATGGTGTATGGCGTATCTGTATTGAAAATCGCAATAGTGCTTCAGACCCCAGTGATGTTAACGGCATAGACACATCTCCAGGACAAGGTCACCTCGGCAAAAAAGCGAGCCAGCGTATCAGCAAAGCATTATTGATGAGTATATATAATTCAGGCAAATAGTATGAGTCGTTTCACAGTGTTTTTATTTAGATTATTGCTGATAGCAGGTGGATTTATATTGATCTTTATTATTGGCAAACCCATGGTGGAAACCATTCAATATCAGGTATCTGGTAACAAAGTAAAGGGAATAGTGGTAGGGTTCAGAGGAAGTAAATCCAGTAAAAGTATTTTTGAAGATAATACATCAAAAGTTGGTAAAAAATACAAAGCACGAAGACCTGTATACAGATATCCAAAAGTAGCAGGAAGTTTGGACTCCTTGGAAGGATATGCTAGATCTACAATAATTCTTCCCTGGATGAATTTTGACTTAAATGAAGAAGTAACTGTAGTAATGGATAAAAACGACCCGTCTCAATCTCATATTTTCAGTATCGGTGTTTTTTTTACAGATTGTATATTGATTTTGTTGAGCCTTTATATGGTAAAATTAGGTTTCAGAAGATCTGATTCTTAGAAGTATGTATAAAACTTTTATGATATGGATTAAGTGGCAAATTTTATTTTAGTTAGTCTGTCAGCAAGGCCGACCTCCTTTATATTTTTTCGCCTTACTGCATCAGACCAAAAGCTTGCTTTTCCGGCTACGTCTGCAAAATATAACTTCTCCAAAATTCAAATTTTGTCAATGTCACTCTTATATGAAAATCTAAACTTACCTTAAGATAAACCTAAAAATATAACAAATATCATGTAATTTTCACCTTTGATATTTTTACGGTAAAAAATGCATTACCAAATATACAAATTTTGGTTCAATCTCACAATCATTATTTTTTGGTTGCCATATAATCTATTTGCTCAGCAAAGTTATCAAACAAATATTTATGGCATAAAGGATGGTTTGAGTTCTGAACTGTGCAGGTCGATGTATCGTGATAAAACTGGTTTTCTGTGGATTTCAACGGATAAAGGACTCAATAGATATGACGGAAATTCCTTTTATACATTCAAACACAAAGCAGGGGATCTAAATTCGATATCCAATAACAGCTGTAATGGAATGTTGGAAGACAGCAAAGGACGACTTTGGATAAATACTGACGATGGCCTGAGTCTGTTTGATCATAAAAATCATACTTTCAAAAATTATTATCCTGATACCACAGTGATGCCCATACAAGGCATCAGCTACACAGAAATGTTAGAAGATCAGTCCGGACGTATTTGGATAGGTGGATATTTTGATGTGTTAATATTTGATCCTGAAACTGAAAAATTTGTGAAGAGTGGTTGGTACGATTTTGCATTTAATGCGGGTATCATAAAATCAGAACAAAGGAATAGTATCACCCAAAGTATAAAACGAAAGTCAAAAACAGAGTTTTGGTTGATGACAGTGTACGGTCTATTTTCTGTGCAAACTACAAGCATGGTTTTTAAATATCATCCTCATCCTGATGTAAAAGACTATTTTGCATTTAATATTCATGAAATCGATAAAAACGGCACACTTTGGATTGGAACATATGATCAGTGTTTTTATACTTATCACTCATCTACTGAGACCTGGAAGCACCATACCTGTCCACCTGCACCTAATTATCTAACTGATCAAATACTTAAAATAAAATCATTTGGACATGATACAATGATGATGTTGCGGAGTGACGGAATATTTCTCTACAATACAAAAACAAAAAAATTTTCAGATTTTGCTTTTGAGGAAGATAAAGGTCTTCTCTCCAATGGTTCGTATACAAATTTTGAAGTGTATGATAACCATATTTATTTTCTTAAATCTGGCCCTACTCCACTTATACATTGCCAGAGAAAGAATTCATATTTTTCAAAAACAAAAATACCACTGCCAAAGGGTTTTACAAATAATCATAGTTATATCACATCTTCCGGAAAAATTCTGACAGGTGATTGGGAAAAAGGTCAAATTGCGATTTGCGATAATCAATTTTGTTACATTTTAAGAGATAAGGACAATAGCACTAATCTTGGTATTTTACAATTATACTTTGCAGCATCTGACAATCTACAATATATTTCTACAAGCAAATGTGTGTATCTATTGAATGAAGATGATCAGAAGCTTTCAAAATATGAAGTTCCAGCATTTATAAATTCAAATACAGAGATTGAATTCAGAAATTTTGTGGAAGACAAACAAGGGAATATATACATCAGGGAGCGGAATACCGGGATTTATATCATCAGAAAAGGTAGCCACATACTGGAATATTTTGATACAAAAATATCAGGCACACTTTTCAGTGCATTACACTATGATCAATCCACTGATAAGATATGGTTGGGAACAGAAAAAAATGGACTCTATATTATCGATACCAAGACACAAATTTCAAAAAACTATCCTTTTTCAAGAGCAGGCACCAACAGAAAAGCATTCGTCAGTGATATCATAGGTGACAAACATGGTAATGTATATTTATTGATGCCCGGTCGAGGTCTTATGTATATAAGCAGCTCGGATATGAAAGCCAAATTGTTTACAACGCTAGGAGGCATGCCTTCAGATGCGGTCAGATATGGATATGTAGCTCCTGACAGTATTTTATGGATTACATCTGAAGTAGGCCTCATCGCTTTTAATAGAAAAAATGAACGATTTTATTCTTTTGACAGAGAAAAGAATGCAGCGCTTTTTAATTACAGAATTTTTCCTGATCATAATGGACAAATAGCTCAAAACCAGTTTCCTGATAATATGATCCAGATAGATGACTCTATCCTGAACAATGAACGCACAAATGGACGTATCTATATCAAAGAAGTCAGACTTTTTGGAACAAACATAGCAGTAGACAGTATTATAGTTTTGAACTATAATCAAAATAATCTCATCATTGGATTCGGGTATTTGGATCCTGAATCAGCTACTATACCAGATCTCCAGTTTAATATCAACGGTAGGGAATGGGAATCAATGCAGGCGATGTCTGTAGGTATGTATAATTTGTCGCCAGGGGCTTATACAATTAAAGTAAGACAGAGATACGATCACGAAAAAGAATTTGATGTACAATTGGTCATTAATCCGCCTTGGTGGAAAACGATTTGGTTCTATATGTTTGTTTCGACATTTTTGTTCGGATTTATTTTTTGGGCTTACAAAAAGCGTATATCATATATTAGAAAAGAAGAGTATGAAAAAAACAAATTAAAACAACGTATTGCCGAAATTGAAATGACTGCCTTACGTGCGCAGATGAATCCACATTTTATCTTCAACTGTCTGAACTCAATCAATCGCTTTATACTGACCAGCAATACTGATGAGGCATCTGAGTATCTTACCAAATTTTCCCGACTTATCAGAATGATTCTGGATGCAAGCAGAGAAGATGTTGTGCCATTAGATGCAGAGCTTGAAGCCCTAAGATTATATATTGAATTGGAATCTATGAGGTTTCAGGATAGTTTTGAGTGGAAGATTATCATAAACGAGGACGTGCGTACTTTAGATATCATGGTGCCGCCACTTTTACTCCAACCCTTTGTAGAAAATGCCATTTGGCACGGACTCATGCAAGCACCGGCATTGATGGTCAAAAAACTGAATGTCAATATTTATAAAAAAGCAGATGATATTAAAATAGAAATAGTTGACAATGGCATCGGTCGGGAAAAAGCGACATTTCTCAAAAGTAAGTCCGGCGACAAACACAAATCTCATGGTATAGCCCTCACAGAAGAGCGTCTCAAACTGACGCAAAAACTTCATGGAATCATATCGTCCATCACGATTGAAGACTTATATGACGCACAGAGTAATTCATGCGGTACAAAGGTAATGATAATCTTAAATCATAAAAAATAACCATGACAGCAATTATCATAGATGATGAGTTGCATTGCACTGATGTAATGCAAATTCTACTGACAAAACACTGCCCTGAAGTAAATATAACGGGCATTTTCAACGATTCGATTCAGGCGTTGGATTTTCTCGGGCATCATCAGCCGGACATCTTATTTCTGGACATTGAAATGCCACAGATGAATGGTTTTGATTTGCTGAAAAAATTGGGAAAGATTACTTCAAGAATCGTATTTACCACAGCATATGATCGGTATGCTATTAAGGCTTTTAAATTCAGTGCCATAGATTATTTGCTAAAGCCCATAGATAAGGCTGAATTGATATCTGCCGTAAAAAAATCATCTTCAGCACCATCTATGGAAGCCATCCGTCATCTGCATTACCTGAGTCAAACAGAAGTACCTGAAAAAATTCTGCTCCCGATAGGTAATGAAATTATTTTTGTACATGTAAAAGACATTATTTGTTGTGAAGCTGATGGAAGTTATTGTAGAGTATACTGTAATGAACTGGAGAAACCATATCTATTATCAAAGACCCTGCGAGACATAGAGGCGTTGCTCAACAATCCAGAATTTTTCAGACCACATGCTTCATGGTTAATTAAGGAATCATACATCAGGAAGATAGTGAAGGGAGATGCAATGGAGATCATTATGGCGGAAGACATCAGAGTACCTGTATCGAGGAACAAACGTCAGGAAGTCATCGACAGGTTAGTGAAGTGATGATATATATATATAATATTGATGTAAATGACCCTTTTTCTTTGCCATATACTTTCACTCCAAGACCATTTTCATGTTCTTCAAAAGGTGTAAATGTGCTCCTGAAATCAACTTGTTTTGTCAAAAAACATTTTGCTTGTCTTTTTATACTTAAAGTAAATTTGATTATAATAACCAAAAGATATCATTCCAAGCCGTTATGTGTTCTTTCTCAGAAACTAAGGTTATAAAGATTTTGTTTATTTGATTAATTACTCTTCAAACCAATTTTTTTAGCTTGTTTGAAGGATGGATAATAGAGAACAAACGATTGCGAAAACGAATGCAATTTAAATTGTCTAAGAAAGACGAATGAAATTTATTCAATGATTGACTACTTTTCTGCTATATAATACAAGTCTAAACAAGTCTCTTTAGCTTCACTGATACTATAATCATCCAGGGAGAAGTCAGAGACTAAACCTGTGTTATCTTTAAGAAGCCGACGACGATTTATTCTGTTGAGGATATCATACGGAATCTGTAACATCCATCTTGGAGCTTTATGTTGCAAGTCAAAAATATCGAACCGAGTGATTCGCTCTACTGATTTTTTATTTTTTTCGTAGTATTCAAAGACTTTTTCATTTCCATAAACTCCGTTTTTAATGACAGATGGAAATTTGACTTTTAGCAAAGTATCAAGTTCACCGGTGGTGTATTCGCGGATATGCCAAGGATTGCGGGTTAGGGTCATTTTGATGTTTGGGGTGGATACGATGAGTTTACCACCTTTTTTAAGTACCCTATGTATTTCACTAACAAAAGCCTTGTCGTCTTCAATATGCTCTATAACCTGAAAGGTAATCACAAAATCAAATGAATTGTCAGGAATTCCACTAAGTGGAGGAACCTCCATTTTAGTAAAACTAACATTGGAATAAGTTTTGACCATCGATTGCACTTGTTCATTATCAAACTTGTCAAGGGTGACATACTTATCTGCTTTTGGACTGATGATTTTTATACCATAGCCGCTACCGGTACCTATCTCCAGAATATCTCCGGAAACAATTTTGGCTGCTTCATGGTATGCCAATAATGATCGCTGATAAATATAATTGTCTGATGCGTCTACATCTGAAACTCTTTCGGCTGTTTGTAACATATTTATAATAATTTGAAGCACAAAGATAACAACATATACATTAGTGTATGTTTAAAGTTTGTTCATTGTGTGTATAACAAATTGCACAAATTAATATTTTCTTCCCCGCTACCCTCATTCCCTAAAGAGCCTGTCAAGCTACGCTTGAGACGATCCACCCAATCCAACCACATTTTTACCGTCTATTAAGAATAATAGAGAAAACGTGCAATTTGAAATACACACTTGTTCATTTGGCTCAGACCGGCAAATTTTCAACATACTTAATATAGTGAACAGAAAATGTTCTAAGAAAATTTTGAATCATAATGTATTGTAAATTAAATAATTATGATTATAAATTTTCGCAATAAATATCTGTTTGGTATAAAACTTTTTGGCTATCATTTATTGAGCTCGTCCATAGTGAGCTTGAGACCTATTGTGACAAAATTTTTTATAGCACGCGAAGCTTTTCCTATCATAATGTCAACATCAGGTTGTTCTTCTTTTTTCCACCTGCCCAAAACGTAATTTACTTGTTGCCCCGGATGAAAGTCTTTACCTATACCCATGCGTAACCTGACATAATTACTATGGCCAAACTTCTCCTGGATGTCCTTAAGTCCATTATGACCACCATCACTCCCTTTGTCCCTTAGTCTGAGTTTACCGAGATCCAAGTGCATGTCATCAACGATTACCATTAGATTTTCTGGCTGAATTTTGTGTTTGTCTACCCAATATTTAACGGCCTTTCCGCTTAAATTCATATAGGTATTGGGTTTGAGCAATATTAGTGTTCTGCCTTTATGCTTTATTTCCACAAGGTCTCCCAGAGTGTTTGAACTAAAAGTCACACCTGAGTCTTTTGCCAGATGGTCTAAAACGTCAAAACCTATATTGTGACGTGTATTTTCATATTGAGCGCCGATATTGCCCAGACCAGCAATTAAGTATTTCATAATCAGTAAATCAATACTTGTTCAGTTTTATTCATTTTTCTGACAATTCCGCAGATGTAAAATTAAATTTTCCTTGGGCTGAATATACAACAAAAATATTTTTAGGAAATTTCACACTGCTATCCTTTAATTCTACCTCCATGGGATTTTGACCATGTTCTATGTTTTTCCAAAGCAGAGTCTGAATCAATGCAGGCTTGCCAGAAAGTTTTGCTTCTGATATGATGGTCTGGTGTTCAGTAAATTGATTTTGGAAACCATTTATTTTCATCTGTGGTGTGACGTTGTTTTTATTTTTAGTATCTATGGTGATAATACCATTGGTACCAAAAGCATACACCCATGGTATGATTTCCTTTTTATCATAAAAAATTTGCATCGAAGTTATTTGTTCAGGCTTCATGTCTGAAATTTTTTTATAATCAGTCTCAGGTTTGCCATCTACGATAAAAAATGGATTCGTCCATTCTATTTTTTCATATGTATTGGTAAATCTTGGTGGTGGGCTCAAAGTAGCCACTGTATTTGATTTATCTGTTTTGAATCTCAATTCAAGAGCGTTTTCTTTGCAAAAAGTCTGCAGATCGGGAAATTTTTTGTAGGTCGTAGGATTGAAGCTTGAATAAGGTTTTGGCACATCATTCTTTTTCATCAATATGGGGTTTCTCAGTCCAAAAGTCACAACTTCAAAATATTGGTGAATGTTATCCCTTTTTCTGATAAGTGTAGCGTCTTTCTGCATTTTATCCCAGGATATTTCCGAAAGTCCACTTAATGTCAGCGATGATTTTTTATCTGGAAATACTGGTTTTACACTATTGTTTTGATATACAAAGAGGTTGAATCCGTGTACACCCTCATAATCATCAAGGATAAAAATAGCTTTGCCTTCAGAATCTGATTTTGAAATAAACAACTTTTCAGATACAGGAGAGTAAAGACCTACCAAACCAAATTGTTTTTGTCCTTTATCATCTGACATGTATAATATATAAAATAATTTTTCAGAAAAGCTTTGGGCAAAAGACTGAGCCCAATTCCTGCGTGTATGTTGAATATTCAGGTTTCTATCCGAGGTGGCGGCAATAAATTTTATGGAGTCCATACGCGGAGAAGAAAATCTGACTTTATAGGTTTCATTGACTTTGTCATAAAATGAGCTTACTTTAAAACCCGCATTATCCCCTGAGAGTTTACTCTCTTTTACAACCTCAAAAAATGTTTCTTTGGATAATTTTGTTTCTCTCAGATTTATAAGGTTAATAGTAGTTGAAGCAAGATCTACAATATTTCTGTTTGTCACATTTTCGATGGTGCATACATAGGTGTCAATTGTATAAGTTCCGGAAGGAAGTTCTGACGACAACGGAATATAAAAGCTGCTTTGATTATTGTAAATTTTTGATGATGTGTTGTGGACCAAATTTCCTGTCTGTGCATTTCTGACTTCGATGTGTAAAGCTTTATTATGTATTTTGACTCCATCTATGACTAAAACCCCGTTTGCTACCTCTCCTGTGCCGTAATTTTCTCTGTCAAGGATGAGATAGATATTGGTGCTTTGTGCGTTTATAATTGTAATGTTGATGATAAAAATCAAAAAATATAAAATTGATTGTATAGATTTCATAAACTGTCTTTCTTTTTAATTAATGCCAAAAAATTATCTCCAGTATGAAGGCCTCACCAGACTGGCATTTTTGAATAATAAACAATTGCAACACTGCACTGCGGGACAATCGCTGGCTTCATTGGGTGGTATCGGGCAAAGTCTTGAAGGATTTCCCAATTGATCGGGACTTAAAAATATTCTCGCTGTATCCTGTTGAGTGGCAAAAAAGTATCCTGTCACAAGCTTTGTAGTGTCTGATACACATTTAAAATTTGTAGGCAGTGCTCCCGGAGGTGTCTCAAATATATTTCCTTCTCTTTGGACAAGGTTGTTATATGCTATAAAATATGATTGTGCTTTTTTATCAATAGCTTGCTGCACAATAGTAATATAAGAACCCTCAGAGTATTCGTGATCAACAATGTCTTTGACCACCGTCAAATCCAAAGCTTTGTTGACCTCAAGATTGTTGGCATCTATAAGACTGACTTTAGTTTTGTTTAGTGTATTTGAAAAATAGCAAGTCCTTAAATTCGGGCCACCAAATTTTTGTTCGGTCATCTTAAATACCTGAAATAAGTCCCATTTTAATATTTTGTTTTTATTTTCATTATTTAACGTTGTGTTGACCGACAGGCTAAGACCTTCCTTGACACCGGGCTCGTACTTAAAAGAAGTTTTTTGTATCGAAGGTGAAGGGTACAACTCCTCAAATGAGGATTCATAAGTATCTCCATTATTGTTAAATACCCGTATTTTATACTTTTGACCATAAGTAAACTTAAAACTCGCAGTTTCATTGGCTGAATAGCGGCCAATGGCGTATCGGTTTAGTACAAGTTTATTGCCGGCTGAATTGATCACAGAAACTTCATCAGCTATAAAAGCAAAAGACCTGTCCGTATTGAATGAAGACTGAATCAAGTCCACCAATATTCTTCCTGTTTCTTTGTATTTTATCATTTTTGCATCAATGACCAACACTGTTTTGGCATTTTCATCATTAATGAGGTTGATTGGGTCAACACATTTTGACAGAAACAGTATTGACATTGACATAATGATTATTTTTTTCATGATCTCTTTATTATTTTCTGATTATTCAAATTCGATATTAAAACTCAAAGATGGAAAGATAGTCCCTATCACAGCAAGTCTGTTGGCCTGAGGAGTCGGTACATCCCGAGATGATCGGCTGTAAAAGACAGAAAACGGATTTTTTCGCGCATAAACATTATATATGGTAAATGTCCAGCTTGTCTTTATTTTAGCTGCCTTATTGTGTGTTTTTCCAAAATTGGCAGAAAGGTCGAGTCTGTGAGTATCAGGAATCCTAAGTGCATTTCTTTCAGAATAAATGGGTACGTACACACCATCAAAAGTGACAAAACTCGACACCGGTGCTGTGGTAGGCCTACCTGACCGGTATGTAAAATTGGCGGTAAATGTCGTTTTTTCTATAGGTTGTATATTGAGTACAAGCGACACATTATGGGGCTGATCAAAGTTGGTAAAATATGGCTCGCCTTTGTTAATACCGCTTACTTTGTATTTGGTTTCTGAATAGGTATAAGAGACAAATCCGTTGAGGACACCTTTATTTTTTTTCATACTGAACTCAACACCTCTTGATTGTCCTGTACCTTTGAGCAGTTCAGTTTCGATATGTGGGTTAACAAAAAGATCCGCGTAGTCTTTGTAGTCATATATATTCTTCAGATTTCTTTGATAGGCTTCCACGGATATTTCCCATGTATTGTTTTGCGATCCGAAAAACATACCGGCAGAATAGTTGTCTGATCTGCTCGGTTCAAAAATTTGATTGACCAATTGCCACTGACTTGAAGGTGTTGGTACATCTGAATTGAAAACCTGATTTAAATATTGACTTGTCTGACCAAAACCAGCCTTAAATGCAACAACAGAACTTAGATTTATCTTAATTGATGATCTCAATTCAGGGTAAAGGTATGTTTTTAATGTGCCGTCTCTGATTTCAGAACCTATGATGTTTTCTTCTGAAATTACATTGTCTTTATATTGAAAGGTGGTCTTTGGTCCTTTTGCAGCAAAATGGTTAACTCTTGCACCCAAGAGGACTTCCATCCAGTCATTGAGTTTAATATCTGATGAAATGTATGCCGCAGACTCAATCCCTTTTTCCAATTCAAGTTTTTCAGATTGTCTTAATGATGTCAGGTTGAGCGGCCTGAATTCGCCGGGCAAAACATCATACAAAGTAGTACTTACACCTGCATCAGTCAACACTTTACCAATTTTGAATGACAATTTGTTATGTCCCCTGATATATTTGATTTTTGATGAAAATACCGAAGCCAGCTGACTGTCAAAATCACTTTGATTGCTGATATAGTCTGACCAAACAAATGAAAGCTTGTTTGTAACATTATCATTAAACAATGTTCTGAGACTTGCTTGCGCTATTTTTGTAGAATAATCAAATCCAAATTCATTGTTGTAAATAAAATCATCGGCAGAATAATACCCTGATAATGAAAGTGTACTTTTGCCTGCTTTGATATTGATTTTACCGTTGAGGTCATAAAATCCTGCGGAGCTATTTTTTATATCAGGTTGCTTAAACACTTTGAATATCAGATCAGAGTAAGTAGTTCGCCCGGACAAAATGATGTTTGATCCCTTAAAAATCGGAATTTCTGCAGTTCCTGTAGTAGAGAGAACATTTATATTTGCTTTAAGGCGAAATTTATCAACATTTTCTTTGGTCTGCACTTCCAGTACGGATGACAATCTTCCTCCATATTGAGCATTAAATGCACCCTTGTGCAGAGTAGCTGTCTTAATCATATCTGCATTAAAGGTGCTGAAAAATCCCAGTGCGTGTGATGAATTGAAAAGTATTGCTTCATCCTGCATGACTAAGTTTTGGTCCACATTGCCACCTCTGACATTAAACCCTGATGCTCCTTCACCTACTGACGAAACTCCCGGGTTTAATAGCACGGCTTTGATTACATCTCTTTCTCCAAGAAAAGTTGGTATTTTTTCAAGTGCCTTAATATCAACTCTGTTGATACCTGTTTGTGTTTCTTTAAGTGCACTTCCGGCTCCTGTACCACTGATGACAACCTCGTCCAGTACTTGTGACTCTTTTTCGATTCTGATGGTATATTCTACCTCGCCTGTTATATCAAAATTTATGGACAATGGTTTGTATCCCAGATATGATATTTGTAGAGCATTCATGCCTTTATTCAGGTTAAGAAAAAATTTGCCATCAGTATCAGTAACCGTTCTTACTTTGCCGTTTACTGAGATGGCAGCACCAATGATCTCTTCCTTTGTTAAAACATCCCTCACGACAGCGTTTAGTGTATTTTTACTGGTAGAAGAAGTTGACCCTTGTAGCTTTATTGTTTTACCACTGAAGTCTGCCAGAGTCTGAGATTTTAATATTTCTTCATTGATGACATCTCTTGGTGCAGTTTCTGATGTAGTTTCAAAAATCAGAAAATATGCATTACCATACTCCACTACACTAAGCCCTGAACCCAAAACCAGTTCTTTTATAGCTTCAGTCAGAGGTTTGTCTTTCCAATTTACACTTTTATTGCCTAAAGGCAGATCAGCCGGCTTATAAAATATAGGAGTTGCATATTTATTTCTTATGTCCTCAAGTATAACGGATGTTGATAGATTGTTGTAGTTGGCTGTAATTTTTATACTTTCAGACTGGGTATAACTATTGAGCGATAGCAATAATAAAAAGAAAAGTAGAATTTTGCTTACCGATTTATTCATAATAAAAGTTAAAATAATTGTTTTGATAAATAGAAACGCAAAAATAAACTAAAAACCATTAGCTTCTCTCACATTAAACGTGCTAAAGTCATTTATCGCTGCTTTTTTTTATCAAGCAGTAGGGCTATGAGTGATTTTTGTATTAAAAAGTGAGTATTCTGTTCTATATGTAAGTGAAATCCTTGAATTTATTCCTTCAAAAATCTGATATTTCTTTTCAGCCCCTCATATTTTGTTCTTTTTACAGCACTTCCGGCAAATAACTCGTCAAAAAGAGGCTCTGATAAGTCCTTCCACTCTTCCTTTGACATGGTGATCATCCTATCTTTGGGCATAAATGCGGGTTCTGAGTGCGTTTCTGCAAATCTGTTCCAGGGACATACCTGTTGACATATGTCACATCCGAACATCCAGTTTTCCATCCTTGCTTTGTACTCGATAGGTAGATTATTTTTAAGCTCAATAGTAAGATATGAGATACACTTGCTGCCGTCCATAATATATCCATCCTTATGAATGGCTTCTGTCGGACAAGCTTCTATACATCTGGTACAAGTACCGCAATAATCGGAGATAGTGTGATCGTACGTCATCTCAAGATCGGTGATGATTTCAGCAAGAAAAAACCAGCTGCCTTTTTTAGGGTTGATGACCATGGTGTTTTTTCCTATCCATCCGAGTCCGCTTCTGCGAGCCCAATCTCTCTCCAATACCGGAGCTGAATCCACAAATACACGTCCATCTATTTCTCCGTATGTAGATTTCATCCATTCAAACAAGATCTGCAGCTTTTTTCTGACTACTTTGTGATAATCCTTACCATAAGCGTACATAGATATTCTGGGGGCATCCGGATCAGATTGTTTTAGATCAGTATAATAATTGTAAGCGAGAGAAATCACACTTTTTGCACCGGGCACCAGCAATCGCGGATCGACTCTTTTATCAAAATGATTGGTCATATAGGACATATCGCCGTGGTAATCCTGCCTAAGCCAATCGTCCAATCTTCTGGCCTCTTCAGTCATAAACTCCGCTTTTGCAATATGACACATCAAAAATCCCATCTCCAAAGCTTTGTTTTTTAAGAGTAAGGATTGTGGAGTAGAAAGCAGCACTTGCAGGGTAGATTATGA
Source organism: Saprospiraceae bacterium (assembly GCA_016713025.1). Lineage (NCBI taxonomy): Bacteria > Pseudomonadati > Bacteroidota > Saprospiria > Saprospirales > Saprospiraceae > Saprospiraceae bacterium. The sequence continues at coordinate 3,874,483 of JADJPZ010000004.1, forward strand.
AGATCACGGCTTATGCCGGTCAATTGAGTTTAAAATCAGAAACAAGTATAAATTCAGGAATGATGACTTTGAAGGAAGTTTTTTTTGTTAGATTGACAAAAAGATAATGACCATACATCTTGCCTATGGGGCTGTGAAGGGGGCACCAGGACATATACTGAAAGTTTTCTCCTGGTTTTAATTCCGGTTGTACACCTACTACCCCTTCACCTTTGACTTCTCTTTTTTCCTGTATGGAGTCGTAGATATACCAGTGACGGGATATAAGTTTTACCGTATCTTTGCTTAAATTTTCTATGGTGACCTGATATGAGTAGATAAATTTACCAATAGCAGGATTGGATTCAGATGGTTCATATTTAGGTATGACACTGATGCTGATATCCTCAGTTATTTCACTATAAATTATGTTTTTGTCAGTCATTTACAGGAGTTCTTTGTGAAAAAGTCTCAACGATATGTTCGGCTTCAATAAACGAAACTTCAAGTAAATCATTAACAAGAGTAAAATCAAAACAGTTTTCGTATTCCATTTCTTTTTTGACCTTGCTTATTCTTTTTTCGAGGCTTTCAGGAGTCTCTGTATTTCTGTTTTTTAGTCTTTCAACAAGTGTATGCACTGAAGGAGGTCTGACAAATACCGCCATACATCTGTCTCCATATATACTTTTTATATTTTTGGCCCCTCTGACATCAATATCAAAAACAAGATGTTTGCCTTGTCCCCAAATTCTGTCTACTTCAGACTTCAGAGTTCCATAAAACTGATCGCTATACACTTCCTCCCATTCGATAAATGCACCGTCTGCCATTTTCTTTTTAAATTCATCTACAGTCATAAAGTAGTAATCCTGTCCGTGGGTTTCATGTGCTCTTTTGTCACGTGTAGTAGCGGATACTGAAAATCCAAGATGATCGTATTTTTTTAAGATGTGTTTTACGATCGTTGTTTTTCCTGCGCCTGATGGAGCTGTAAATATGAATAGTTTTCCCTGAAAAGATGCGCCTGCCATTTCTTACAAGATATTTGCCAATTGTTCTTTCAGTTTTTCGAGTTCGTCTTTCATCATTACTACGTATTGTTGCATTTCGGAATCCTGGGCTTTGGCACCGATAGTATTGATTTCTCTACCTATCTCCTGAGCTATAAACGAAAGTTTTCTTCCCTTCTGGTCATCTTTGGTTTCGAGCTCATCCATGAAATAGATACAGTGCTGTGAAAGACGCACTTTTTCTTCATTGATGTCCAATTTTTCAATGTAGTAGACGATTTCCTGTTCATATCGATTATGATCTACCTGAAGTTTGGCAGCAAAGTCTTCCATATTCCTTTTGAGGCGGTCTTTTATTTTATCAATTCTGCCAGCCTCGAGTGGTTCAATAGATTTAAGATGAGATTCGATAGTCTGCACTCTTTCTATCAAATCAGTTTTTAATACTTCTCCTTCATCCACTCTGAATTTTCTTATGGACAAAATAGCATCATCGATCGCCAAATTGAGCACGACAAAAGCTTCATCATCGGCAAGTTCGTCATTTTGACCGATCACATTGGGTATTCGGAGTATAGACTGAAGTATGTCGCCGTCTGCGATATTCAGCTCGATACGGAGGGTATTCAGTTCTTTATAGTATTTTTTGAAAGCATCCGCATTGATAAAGGTGTTTTCTTCATCAGCAATACCGTCAACGGATACAGTGACGTCGATCTTTCCTCTTTGCAGAGCATCCAGGACTTTTTTGCGTATATCCATCTCTCTGTCTCTGAAGGCAGCAGGAAGTTTACATCGGATTTCTGTAGATCGGGCATTGAGAGATTTTATTTCTACCCGGATCACTTTTCCTGAATAGTTTTCTTTTCCCTGACCAAAGCCAGTCATTGATAATATCATGCATCACTTATTTAAGAGCGCAAATATAGATTTAAAACGATCAAGTTTGGAACAATATTATGAATAATTATAATAATAGATTGTAAATGAATTACTTAAATTACTTTTTTTTAAAAAAAACTTCGAAAAAAGCTTCAAAAAATTTTCTTAATTCCAATAAATTGCGAAATTTGCGCATCTTAAGAAAAAAGATTTTATTAAATCACAACAATTAACAAAATAAACCATATGCGAAAAGCAGACTTAGTCAACATAATCACTGAAAAAACAGGAGTTCCAAAGGTAGATGTATTAGTTACCTTGGAGATGTTTTTTAAAGAAGTAAAAAGCTCACTTTCTGATGGTGAGAATGTGTATGTAAGAGGTTTTGGATCTTTTGTCATCAAAAAAAGAGCAAAAAAAATAGGCAGACACATCAAGAAAAATAAGTCTATAGAAATACCTGAGCACTTCATACCTTCATTCAAGCCTGCTAAAGTATTTGTTGATCAGGTGAAAGCCAATGTGGATTCGCTTCCTGAGGATGATGGTGATGATGATTAATAAGGCGATACAAGATTAATATGACCAAATCTCAAATAATTACTATTGCAGCATCTTTAATCCTGTTTTTAGTATTGTATTTGGGTTTTGAGACTATACCACCGGATATGCAAAACCTCGAAAAGTCGAGGGTACTAAATGTTGAGTCAACAAGTGTGACAAATCTGATCAAAGAAGCGCAATCAAAGCTCACGCCACAACAAACAACTGTCATAGAGGCTATCAATCTGGACCTTAACAAAGTGGCTAATGATACATCCAAAAGAGTGACAATATTAAAATCACTTTCAGGAACCTGGTATGAAATGGGATTTCCAGCCATATCCGGAAACTATGCTGAGGAGATAGCAACCATTGAAAAGTCAGCTGAATCATGGTCAATTGCCGGAACCACTTATGCTTTATGCGTGAAATCATCTGATGATAAAAAGGTAAAAGAGTTTTGTTCAAAACGTGCAGTGAATGCATTTGAAAAAACAATATCCTTTGACCCTGAAAACATAGATGCCCGCATCAATCTGGCCATATGTTATGTGGATAGCCCTTCAAAAGATAATCCAATGCAGGGCATCATGATGCTGAGAGATTTAAACACAAAGTATCCCAAAAACGTAAGTGTGCTAAATCAACTGGCAAAACTTGCATTACAAACTAATCAGATCGAAAGGGCTCTGGAAAGATTGGAAGCTTCCATCCTGATAGACCCTGATAACAATAATACTATATGCATGCTTGCTTCAGCATACGAAAGTGCCGGAAATAAAGTCAAAGCAGAAGAGTATCAAAAAAAATGTATTAATTAATTTAAAAAATATTGAAATATGCCTTGTGGTAAAAAAAGAAAAAGACATAAGATTTCGACGCATAAGCGAAAAAAGAGATTGAGAAAAAACAGACATAAGAAAAAGAACAGATAAGAATATCAGTCAGGCTTACATGTAAGCCTGACTTTTCCCATTTTTTAGTTAAAGTTGTGTACACAGGGTCTTTATATGTTTCTGGTCTCAAAATAGAATAAAAAATTAAGACTGAAGTGTAAGTTCTTTAAAGGTAAACATATTATAACTGGTCATCTTAAGAACTAAAATAATCTGAATTTTTTGGGCAAAAAAACTGATCAATTTTTATAATAATGGTTTTGTAAAATGGAATTCTGATCAATGAAACAAGAATTAGCCTTAAACCAAAAAAAAGATCCAGATTGTTTAATCTTCAAATTTTAACATAACATACATCATATATTCGTTTGTAATCTTTATTAAAGTACATCGAAAAAATAGCGGTTATCCTGCATAAACATTTCACTTATTCAGGATATAAAATTGCAAAAGCTTAATCCACACACTTTCACTCATTGATGGGGTAACACTTAAAGGTTATTTCTGAAGTATTTCTGAAATTACGTCATTCATCATTATATGACAATTTAAATGTATCAATAGTGGATAAGGAATTGATTATCAAATCAACACTTTCAGATGTGGAAATTGCACTTCTTGAAGGCTCACGGCTCGTAGAGATACACCGTCAAAAAACCAACAATAATTCAACAGTAGGTGATATTTTTCTGGGATGTGCCAAAAAACTGATGCCGGGTCTCAACGCCGGTTTTATGGATATCGGTCACAGAAAGGATGCATTTCTTCATTATACGGATCTCGGACCTCAGATCAACTCTCTGATCAAGTATACAGATTCAGTCATGAAGGGCAGTTATAACAGCCCGCTATTGGAAAATTTTGTACTGGAACAGGACAATCCCAAAACAGGTAAGATTGATCAGGTTTTTGCCAGAAATGCGCATGTACTGGTACAAGTACTCAAAGAACCCATATCAACTAAAGGACCGAGACTGAGCTGTGAACTAACTATACCCGGCAGATATGTTGTACTGACCCCATTTTCTGATATTGTAGCTGTATCGAAAAAGATTAGTTCAGGAGAGGAAAGAAAAAGATTGAAAGTGCTGGTCGAGAGTATCAAACCAAAAAACTTTGGAGTCATAGTACGTACAGCTGCCGAAGGCAAAAAAGTAGCTGACCTGCATAATGATATCAGAGAGCTTGAAGAAAAATGGAAAACCATATTCCACCAGCTAAAAAAGACCAAATCTCCCGATAAGATACTCAGTGAAATAGATAAAACATCTTCGATACTTCGTGACATACTCAATGATAATTTTAATAAAATCATCGTGGATGATAAAGAAATGCATCAAAGTATCAAAGAATACCTGCAATCTATAGCTCCTGATAAAGTAAAAATATTGCAGCAATATAAGGGCTCAAGACATATTTTTGACAATTTTGATATCAACAGGCAGATCAAGGCATCTTTTGGTAAGACATCTACTATGAGTTCGGGAGCGTATATCGTCATAGAGCACACGGAAGCCATGCATGTGATAGATGTAAATAGTGGACCCAAGACCCAGAAAAGAGATCAGGAAGATGCTGCGATGGCTGTAAATCTGGAAGCTGCCGAAGAGATAGCGAGGCAGCTAAGGTTGAGAGACATTGGTGGGCTGATCATCGTGGACTTTATAGATATGCGGACATCAGAAAACAAAACAAGTCTCTACAATAAGATGAAAGATTTCATGCAGGGAGACAGAGCGCAGCATACTATATTACCATTAAGTAAGTTTGGACTAATGCAGATCACGCGGCAACGTACAAGGCCGGAAGTCAACATTGATACTACAGAGTTGTGTCCTACATGCCTGGGTACAGGCAAGGTCAATCCTTCCATACTGGTGATAGACAATATTCAGAGAGATATCGAGTATATCATCCAGTCCAGACCTAAATCCAAATTCAGACTGGACACCAATCAGTTTATATATGCTTACCTGAAGAGTGGGTGGCCAAGCATCCAGATGAAATGGTTTATAAAATACAAAAAATGGATTTCATTGGGCCAAAACACAGATTATCATCTCTTTGAATACAAATTTTATGATGAAGCAAATGATGAGATAAGATTGTCTTAGGGTGTTATATATTCATCATCCTTCTTCATAGGTAACTTCTTAAATCGTCTTTTTTAGGTTGGAAAAAAATATCAGAAGTTAGAGATTTTTGAACAATCCCATTATAAGGACCATTTTTTAATCCAAATGTGGTGAGCATAACTAACCACAGGGCTTTTCTTGTCTTTGTACTTTCCTTAAATTCATTCAGTTTATTTCGCAGTTTAGTGTCGTAATCTTTAGTGATCGTGTATTCGCTATTCGAAAATTTGATTTCAATGACATTAATCACATTGTCACTGCGATCTATGATTAAATCTATTTGTGCTGCCTTATTTTGCCAAGTAGAAATATTAGATAATATGCCATCTATCCCCAGTTCTCGTTTTATTTCGTGGGTATGTAGGATACATAAAATCTCAAAAGCATAACCAGACCACGTATTCTGTTTGGGTGTATTAATCATATTGAGCCAGCTATTTCCATCATTGATCTGTAGCTTGCTCAAAAAGCTTAAATGAAACAATGAAAATAAATCAGTGAGCTGATATACCGCTTCTCTGGATGTTTTATTGAAATTATAATACTTTCTGATGAATCCACTCTCTTCCAGTTCGGTGAGAATTCGGGTCAATCCGCCACCATCTGTAATGCCACTACGTTTTACAATTTCTGATCTCAGGATACCTTTATTTTTACTTGCGATAGCTTCTACTATAGCGATGTGATTTTCAGGATTATCAAAGAGTGATTGATACAGTACGTAATATTCACTTCTGAAAAGGGCATTTTCTGCAAAACATAGCTTATTGATATTTTGTGACGCACTCCAGTCTTTATTAAAATGTGAAAGATAAAATGGTATGCCACCAAAACACATGTAAGCCTGAATGCATTGGAATTCATCATATTGACATCCCAAGGACTCGAGATACTGTTTAGTTTCATGTAAAGTAAATGGGTTCAGTTTGATTTTTCCCGTGACTCTATTGTATAATCCGCCCTTGTTTTTGATCAATTTATTCATCATCCATGATGCTGATGAGCCGCAAACGATGAGCAATATATCCGGCCTGCCACTTGCCCAACTATTCCAAAAGTACTCTAAGGCATTAATAAACTTAGAATTTCGATTGTCCATCCAAGGTAATTCGTCAAGGAAGATTACTTTCTTCTTTGAAGGGTCAGCTTCTAATTGCTCTATAAGGAAGGTAAAAGCATCTATCCAGGTTTTAGGCGTAGACATCGTTTCATTACCAAAATATTTTTTTAATGCAATGCTAAATGTTGCCAATTGTTCTTTTAGTGAACCTTTTGCAATTCCAGTAGTATAAAATGTAAACTGGTCCTGAAAAGCTTTACGAATCAAAAATGTTTTTCCTACCCTGCGCCTTCCATATACCGCAATAAAATGTGATTTCTGATCAGAGACATACCTATCAATGTCGCCCAATTCTCTTTGTCGCCCAATTAACTTCGTATCCATAATGATTTCAATTTGGCTACAAATATACAATAAATTTTAGTTACAGCCAAATCAAGCATTTAATTTGGCTGTAACTATATTAATTTTAATACTTACAGCCAAATTGAAATGTATTTTGTTGGCTATTTAAAGAAAATATCAGAAATTATATGTCTCTCTACAATCCCGTTGTAAGGTACATTCTTTAATCCAAATGTGGTGAGCATGACTAACAATAAGGCTTCATATGTAGCATATGTTTAACTCTAAAATAATTTACATATAATTTTGCCGTCTTTGGCAAACAAATAAATAAATGACTCACGTTTTATGTAAACTTCAGCCATATATTCAATTTTGCCATTTTCATAAAGAACAATAGAAGAGTCATACAAATCAGCATCTTCACCTAAGTCTTTCTTTATACTTTTCAGTAATAATTTCCTTATTTCAGCATCCAATTCCGTTTTACCTTTAGCGATTAACTCACCACAGCTGTCATATAGCCAATAATCATAATTGACATGTTCTTCAGTTTCAATTGCAAGTATTTTTTCATTGTTACAAAAAGGTAAAACAGCTCCAATTATTGTATCGGTTTTAGGGTATGTTTTATAAAAGAAGTTTACAATCTCTTTTGGAAGTTCAGCCTGAGGAATTACTTTAAGGTCTTCCCAAGGTAACAAACAATCTTTAAACAATGTATCTTTATCTTTTGAACAAGACGAAATCATCCATATTGTAAAATTTAAGATGATGCAGAATTTAAACATTTGACTATGTTTACGCATGTATAATTTTTTTGATTCTAGTAAAAATAAAAAACAAAGGTATAGCTTTATTTGCGTTTTTAAGTAAAAAAGTTAATTTATACATCAATCCTCCTCATTCTCCATTAGCAACTTCAGACTCAATTCTGGATTTTCCAAAAATGATTTTGTGATCAGATAGTGGTCCGTCTCTTCATAGTTGATCTCTTTGATACCTTCTGCGCTGAATTCATAGATGCGCGCATTGGGGTATGCCATGATGATGGGCGAGTGTGTGGCAATGATAAACTGAGAATCCTGAAGTACCAACTGATGAATCAGGCTTAAGGCCGTCAACTGTCTCGCTGGTGACAATGCCGCTTCGGGTTCGTCAAGGAGGTACAATCCATTGCCGGTGAGCTTGTGCATCAATGTGGCAAGGAAGGCTTCACCATGAGATTGTTCATGAAGAGATTTACCTCCATAAGACTTTAGTACACCAAACTCTTCTGCTTTGGTCGCTACATTGTAAAAACTTTCCGCTCTCAGAAAGTAAGCATCGCCGGGTTGTTTATAGCTTTTGGAAAGTTTGATCTCCCGGTGCAGGTCAGAGTGTGTATTGTGCACTTCAAACTGTGCAGATTTAGTACCACCTTCAGGGTTGAACCCATAAGCAATAGCAATAGCTTCAAGAAGCGTGCTTTTGCCACTTCCATTTTCGCCAATAAAAAAGGTCACATCGTGATGAAATCGGATATCTTCACACTGTTTTATTGAAGGAATATCATAAGGATAGCCTCGCTTATTTCTTGTTTCTTCTTCCTGAAAAAATACCGATTTGATATATGGGCGAGCGGAAATCATTTTTGTAAAACGAAAGGGTATTCTCCTTTAAATTGTTTTCTTAGTTTCCGGATGTCTTGAATGATAGAATCATAATAAGATAAAACAGTGATTTTAAAACTCCGCATTGCCGGGGAATCTAGGGAACGGAATCACATCTCTGATATTGGTCATGCCCGTCACAAAAAGAACAAGGCGCTCAAATCCCAATCCAAATCCGGCATGAGGCACCGTACCAAATCTCCTGGTATCCAGAAACCATGACATCTCCTCGGCTGGAATATGCATCTCATTCATGCGTCGGACTAAAAGGTCGAGTCTCTCCTCTCTCTGCGAGCCACCTATGATCTCGCCTATACCGGGGAATAAAATATCCATAGCTGACACAGTCGGACCTGGTACTCCATCTTTTGGATCGTCCTGTCGCATATAAAATGCCTTTATATCGGCTGGATAATTGGTCAGGATGACGGGTTTTTTGAAATGTTTTTCTACCAGATATCTTTCATGCTCTGACTGAAGGTCTGCTCCCCATTTTTCGATAGGATACTGGAATTTTCCTTTTTTATTAGGGGTCGAATTTTTAAGTATTTCAATGGCTTCTGTATATGTCAATCGTTCAAACGGATGCTCCAGACAGAATTTTAGTTTTTCGATCAGTGTCATCTCTGATCGCTCTGCTTGTGGTTTGGTCTTTTCGTCATCGATGAGTCTTTGCTCCAAAAATGCCAGATCTTCCACACAGTGATCAAGGGCATACTGAATCAGAAACTTCAACATATCTTCAGCAAGATCCATATTGTCATGGAGATCATTGAAGGCTACCTCGGGTTCCATCATCCAAAACTCAGCTAGATGTCGTGGGGTATTGGATTTTTCGGCGCGGAAAGTTGGTCCAAAAGTATAAACACTACCCAAAGCCAGTGCAGCCAACTCAGCTTCCAGCTGTCCCGAAACCGTGAGATTGGTCGCCTTGCCGAAGAAATCCTCTTTGTAATTGATGCTACCGTCATCGTTTTGTGGTAGTTTATTCAAATCCAAAGTGGTCACTTGAAACATCTCTCCTGCACCTTCGGCATCACTACCTGTAATGATAGGAGAGTGCACATTGACAAAATCACGATCATTAAAAAACTTGTGAATCCCATAAAAAAGAGTTTGTTTCACTCTGGATATAGCACTGAATGTGTTGGTCCTGAATCTCAGGTGGGCAATTTCTCTTAAAAACTCCAGGCTATGTTTTTTCGGCTGCAGAGGATATATTTCAGGATCGCAGTCTCCCAGAATGTGTATTTTTTCAGCTACCAACTCCACTGTCTGCCCCTTGCCCTGAGAAGCTATCAGCTTTCCTTCTATGTGCAAAGCAGCACCGGTGGTTATTCTTTTAAGCAATGCCGCATCCCAGTTTTCAAAATCAACCACTACCTGTAGGTTTGCAAGACAAGATCCATCATTGAGGGCTATAAACTGGTTATTTCTGAAGGTACGGACCCAACCCATGACCGTATATTGCCTTGATGTTGCCACTGTGAAAATATCTTTTATTCGGGTTCTCTTAGCCATAAGTCAATTACTTTATATTTAAATAAGGGGGCAAAAGTACGATATTTCAGGAATATAATAATGGGTACACTTTTGTATTTGACTGATTTCATTTCAATGTCGTTTAGATAAGGAATTTTTCTTTGTTTTTCCCTATCTAAATCTTTCCCTTACAAAGGAAAGACTTCTTAAAGATGTCTTAACTAAACGACATTGGATTTAATTTTCTTTAGACACCATTACATTCTTCGACTTTATATAAAAAAGCAATGGGTGTAAGGAATATAGTATCGCAGAATGATAATTTTTTGGTATATAATAATTAGATATTAATATTAATTGCATATATTTGTCTTACAATTGGACACAGAACAGAATATTTATTAATCAACTTTAAAATATTTTCTATTATGAGTGCAAAAAACCTTATTATCAGCAGTGTTGTAGGCAGCTTAGTCTACTTTTTATTAGGATGGGTATTTTACGGTATGTTATTTACAAATATATACCCTCCTTCAGACAACCAAAATATGGTATTTGTATATTTGGGATGCCTTACATTTTGTGTCCTGGTATCTTATATTTTTCTACAGTGGGCAGGTATCAGTGATCTGACATCAGGAGCAAAAGCAGGAGGTATCATCGGTTTGCTTTACGGTGCCGGCATGAATTTTTTCATGTATTCCAATATGGCGGCAAATTATCAGAATATAATTACCGACATCATTATAAATGCTGTTATGGGAGCCATAACCGGTGCAGTGATTGCTCTGGTGATCGGTAAAATCAAATAATATTTCCCTGTTTATTTGATTTAGATCAGGATAAGCAATATCAGGATCCTATTTTTGATTTGACCTCCTCTATGAGTTGGTCAAAGGATGTTTTGTACTCTGTGTGAACAATTCCTGAATCTTCATTAAAGTTTTTATGGAATTCGGGCAATGAAAAAGTAGCCACGACATTTGCATCATGGAATGGGAATCTGTTGCTTGCAATTTCCAAAACGGTTTTACCACCTCTTGCACCTGATGATGTGGCCATCAGGATGACAGGCCTACCCTGAAATGTCTTTGAATTGACCCTTGATGCCCAGTCAAATACGTTTTTAAATGCTGTACTATAGCTGCCATTATGTTCCGCGAGAGAGATTATTATCAAATCAGATGCTCCCAGTAGGTGCACAAACTCTTTGGCCATCTGCGGTTGTCCCGACTGAGCCTCCCGATCCACCGAAAATATTGGCATCTCAAAATCATTGAGATCGATCAAACTAATGTCTGCGTTTTCAAAAAATGAAGCCGTGTAGGCAGCAAGTTTTTTATTGATACTGTTTTTGCTATTACTAGCTCCGAATGCAAGTATTTTCATTAAGACAAAAATAAAAAGTCAAAAATTTAATTTATAACATTTGTTGTAACATATAAATGCAAAAGATGTTTGCGTCATGTATCAATCAAACCCAAGCATTTAAAAATAATTTATCATGCCATAAAATAAATTTATAAAAAGTTTTTTATTTTCAAAATAACAGATATTTTTGTCCGAAATTAAATCTTGTGATATGAAAACGAAAAAATTATTTTATCTATTATTGGTTTTTACCGGGTTGATGTTTAGCATTTCTTCTTGTAAAAAAGATACAACAGATGAGCAGCAAGAAACCACTTTTAAGGCAGTAAATAAGTTTGATCATGCTGTAGCTCACGAATGGAATAGTCTATTTCTGGAAATAGAGAGACATGCAGCGGGATACAGACCATGTCCGACAGCTGACGTTTTGGGTTATATCGGACTCTCCGCTTATGAAGCCTGTATTACTGGGATGCCTGAATATGCATCATTGGCACATTTATATAGCGGCCTGAGCGTACCTGGTGTACAGCCAAACCAGGAGTATCACTGGCCGACGGTAGTGAATGCATCCAACAATTTCCTATACAGTAGATTGTTTCCAGATGTAGACCCTTCTCAATTCAGCAAAATAAAGTCTCTGAATGAAAAAAATGAAAAAATATTTTTAGATGAAGCAGGACAGGAAACATTTTACAGATCAAAAAATCACGGAGAAGCAGTTGCGGCTGGAATTTGGGAATGGATGAAAGGAGATGTGGCCACTTTTGCAGGATACAAAGATCCGTTCAAAGAAAATGTATGGAGAGAAAAAAGAAATGAAAAAGGGGCTTGGATACCTACAGTACCGGGACCAGGAGAAGGTATGTTTCCTTTCTGGCATAAAGCAAGAACCCTTGCCATAAAATCCGACCTCAGAGTATGCCGCCATTACAAAGATTATGTAGGTGAATACAGTGATAAACCGGGTTCTCCGTTATATACACAGGCACTGGAAGTCATGGTGCAAAACACGCCGTCTCTTTCATATCAGACAGAATGGGTAGGTGAATTCTGGAGTGATGATTTGCTTGGCTTGACTTTTAGTCCACCATCCAGATGGATCGCCATTGCTGATCAGGTTGTAGTAAATGAAAAGGCAAACCTTGAAGATGCATTATTGGTAAACACAAAAGTGGGTATCGCACTGCATGATGCAGCCGTAGGCGCATGGACTTCCAAATATGTGTATAATCTTGAAAGACCTGAAACTTACATAAAAAGACTGATAGATCCTAACTGGGAACCCAACCTCGACAATCCGCTGACTGGTGACAGAGGTATCTCTCCTTCATTTCCAGCGTACCCATCAGGACACGCTACTTTTGGAGCTGCAGCTGCTGAAGCCATTGCCAGTGTTTTTGGCTACTCATATGGTATGACTGATAATTGTCACCGAAACAGATCTGAATTTTCAGGATATCCACGCACTTTCAGCAGTTTTTATGAAATGGCGCTGGAGAATGCATGGTCCAGAGTTCCACTAGGAGTGCATTACAGAATGGATGCTGAGGAAGGTATGAGATATGGAACAGAAATCGGAAGAGCAGTCAATAAATTGCCTTGGAAAAAATAACTTTTCATTGATGTGATTCGAAGGCCATTCAAATGAGTGGCCTTCGTTTTTTACAACATGTACATTTAAAAATTAACAGCCAAAATTGGTTTTTGCCAAAATCAACCTATCGCCCGAAATAATATACCTGAAAGACATATTAGGTTCTTTATCGGTGATATTTAAGATATTTTTCCAGGTAAGACCATTGTCATCAGATCGCATCAGGCTGTTTTTAGTATCGTAGTATAATTTGTTTTTATGAATAAATACTGATTGGATTCCTTGTTTGTTTTTTAGAACACTCTCTGCCGGGTGATTTGCCCAGGTTTTTCCGTTGTCATCTGAGTAAACCAGCATATTTCCAGGTTCAGTTGACATAAAAGATGGAGTGGAAGACATTCTTTTAAAGACATAAAGTGTATTCCCTTCTTTAAACATTTGTACGGAATTGTCATCATTGCTTTGCATACCTATTTTGTCCTGTAGTGATTTTATGGGTGACCATGATTTCCCTTCATCATCAGACATATGAATGCCGTTTATCCCGATGACCATTAAGGCATTATTGTGTATCAGGATATTGTTTGCAAATCCGTATTGAAATTTTCTGTCCCAGCTTTTGCCCTTATCGTCCGAGCTGTACACGCCAAATTGAGTTGCCATAAAAAGATTTCCCTTAGAATCTTCTACAATTTTACTTATGCCGTGTACACCTTCAGGGGTAGTGACAGGTTGCCAGTAACCTGCATTGTTTTGTTTTCTGAGTAAACCAATACCATAAACGTGACTATACAATCCTGAGGAGCAAGAAAACATATCAGAGACCCAGTTTTCATCTATTGGTTTTTGATTGATCAGGGCAGTCATTAGATTTTCTTGCTCTGCATTTGCAGATGACGACATATTTATTTTATAGATTTCTGCTTTTTCTGTTCCAATAAACAGGTTGTTTTGATCGCTGCTCAGAGACATAATTTTCAAGTCCTTGGGAAGGTAACCATCCATTGAATTCCAGGTCTCTCCCTGATTATCCGATATTATGACCTGATCTTTAAAATTATAAGGTTTGACTTCTTTTGTGGTGATTTCTTCCTGACGATCACCGGATGCACAATTGAAAAACAAGATAGTTGATAATAAAATACTGTAAAACATTTTCATTTTATTTAATTTATGGATTAATAACATTGCAAAAATAACGCTGAAGGACCTTGTGTTAGCCTATAAATATGGTAACTTTTTAGTAAATAATGGTAAAGTACACCATTTACAAGGGATAATTCGAGTAATTTTGTGCCATGTCTACTAAAATACATTTAGGTTTTTATCTTTTGTTTCTGCTTTCCAATACATTGGTTGGAAGTTCTGAAAAAAAAGAACTGCAAGTAGTCCTACGTCAGATAGGTCACAGAGTATTACATTCGAGTGGTGATTCCACTTCGAGAGTTTTGCCTGTAGAATCAAAAAATGAAAATACATATGTGATTTCTTTTGACAAACCCATTTACGTCTCTTCAGATTCGTTGTACAATATTGTAGAACATGAATTGGGAAGAATAGGTATCGGCGATTTCATAACCGAATTAAAAGGGTGTAATACTGAAAATGTGGTCCTATCATTTCTGTACAGCCAATCTTTAGATAGTATTACACCTTGTGGTGGAAGAAACATTCCGAAAGGGTGCTATACTGTTGAGATTACAATGCTCAAAAAAGAAAATCGGCTTTGGCTGGCATGGTTATTTCCTTTGATTTTGATACCACTGTTGTACATTTATTACCGAAAAACAAAAAAACATTCTTCGGAGACACTCTCCAAATTATTGGCAGTCGGCACATATAGGTTTGATATAAAGAACAGAGAGCTTTTGCACATTGCACATAAAGAATCACTGACAGAAAAAGAAGCTAAACTCTTGTCCATTTTGTTGGCGGGCATCAATGAGATTCAAAACAGGGATTATCTTATGACTGAGATTTGGACTGATAGCGGGATTATGGATGTGCCCAAAAACCTGGATGTGTTAGTATCCAAACTAAGAAAAAAACTGAGTCTGGATGAAAATATCAAAATCACCAATGTGCATGGAGTGGGGTACAAATTGGAAATCAATTGAGAGATGAACTATTTACTTTATGACAATATCTCCCCATCCCTCATCTCAATAACCCTGTCACTATTTCTGGCGAATTCTTCATCGTGTGTGACAGAAATGATCGTCTGGCCGAAGCTTCTTGTTAGTTCCCTAAAAGTATCAAAAACTATGGCTGAATTTTTGCTATCCAGATTGCCGGTAGGTTCATCGCACATGATGATGTGTGGATCGTTGATAAGTGCCCGGGCTATCGCCACCCTTTGTTGCTGACCACCAGAAAGTTTGCTGGCCGGCTTTAGTGCCTGATCTTTGAGCCCAAGGATTTCAAGTTTCTGGTAGGCGCGTTCTTCTATTTCTTTTGTTGAATATTTCCCTAATTTCAAAGCTGGAATCATGATGTTTTTAAGACACGTAAATTCTTGAAGTAGGTAATGAAACTGAAAAACGAAGCCGATTTTATTATTACGCAATGTAGCAAGGTCATCAAGGCTCAAACCAGTAATTTGTTCGCCATCGATTCTGAGATTTCCTTCATACTCCGTATCCATCGTAGATAAGATGTATAATAGTGTGGACTTACCACTGCCAGACTTGCCTATCATGCTGAGAAACTCTCCTTTTTTGACACTAAAGGAAATGTTTTTCAAGACCTGAAATTCTACAGGATCGTGGAAAAATTTATTGATATTATTTGTTTCGAGAATATTCATTTCCTTGAATTGCTTGTTTATTAAGTCCATATTCATCGTCATTCGGTTATTCGTCATTCGGTTATTCGTCGTTCAGATTGTTCGTCATTCGGTTGTTCAAATTACTTTCTAAATATGGATACCGGATCTACCTGTGCGGCTTTTCTGGCCGGAAGGTATCCTGCAAAGAATGTGATGATCATGCCTACTATGACTCCTTGTGCAAATTTTAAAGGTTCATAATCAATCGGAAAGTAACCAATATCTCCTCCCACATACACTTTCTTAAGTAGTGTAACCATAACAACAGCCATACCCATACCTCCTAAGACCCCCATCAAACCAATGGAAAGTGCCTGGGTAAGAAATATTCGAACGACATCTGCCCCCTTGAAACCCATGGCTTTTAGGATGGCAATGTCATTGATTTTTTGGGTTACGGTCATGTTAAGTATATTGTAAATGCCAAAACCTGCCACTATCAATAGTGTAGTTGATACAAACCCTATGACTATGCGCCTCATTCTGAATGCCGCCATTAAAGTTTCATTGGCTTGTTTCCAACTTTCGGATTTATACCCTGTGAGTTGAGTTAAGTCAGAAGCGATAACATCAGCATTCTCAGGATCGATTGCATTGACATTGATGTCTGTAGTATAACTACTGTTTTCTTTTAGCAATTGCCGTGCTGCACTGAGGTGGATATAGCATTTTGATTTATCAATGATACTATTATTGGTTTTAAAAATGGCGACCACCGTAAAACTCTTTTGTACTCCCCGAGATGAAGAAATGCTGATATTATCACCCACAGTCAAACTTAGTTTTTCTGCCACACCACTTCCTATAGCAATATTGGATGTATTTCCATACATTTTGTCAAAACTGCCTTCTACAACAGTTGCCTTAATATTGAACATAAGGTCTGCCTGCTCTGGAATCACTCCAAAAGCTTGCCCTGGAATCTGAGACCTGCCAGTATTGTAAAAAATAGTGCTTGCCACTTGAGGAGTAATAAAAGTGACATTTTCATCCTGGCGAATCAGACTGATCACATCTTCAGGATTAATGATGGCATTACTTGATGGAACAATTTTGGGATTAATGATGATAGATTTTTTATTGTCAAGATCTTTTACAAGAGGTTTGCTGACAGGTTCGTCTTTGTACACTCTGATATGAGGTGTATTTTTAAAAATTGATTCATTGGACACACGATCAAATCCCACCATCATACTATTCATAAAAATGTAAATAGACATGCCTAATACAACTCCCATGACAGCAACGGCAGTCAATTTTTTATTGGTAAAAAGATAGGTGGAAGCTATGTCTGTGTTGATATTCATGGCTTAAGGTTTATGAGGAATGAGAATGTCATTGGCTGTGATTCCGCTGAGAACTTCTACATAATCCGTAGAAATGATACCTGTTTTGATGACAATTGTTGTGTCACGATCTTTTAAAAGGACCTTATTGCCATATCCCATGTATTTTCTCGGTATGAGCAATGCTTGTTTCTTTTCACCCACCAGGATGTTGCCTTCTAATGGTGTCCCAAAGATATTTTTTTCAGAAGTCAGCGCTTCTTCCAGAATGATTTTACAGACAAAAGACTGACTGTTGACGTCGAAAGCAGGCAGAATTTCGTTGACCATACCCTTGTAGGTTTTGTCCTTTTCTGAATTGAGCCTGATGATGGCTGGTTGTCCTGTTTTTACTCTGTTGATGCTGCTTTCATCTATGGTTAGCACGATTTCCACCTTTGACGGATTTGCTACGACGGCTATGACTTCGCCGCGACGTACAAAATCTCCGGTTGATTTCAGTTTTTTGATGACTGTCCCGTCTGCCAAGACTTTGATTTGATTGTATGATTGTATAACCTGATTGTTTTTCAGCTGGCCTTTTGTCGTGATCTTCTGCTGTCTTGATTGTTGCAGGATGACATCGAGTTGTTTTCTGAGCGCATTGAGATTTGATAAAGAATTTTCCGCAGCCAATTTTACATTTTCATACTCCACTTTGGCAATGCTTTCATTTTTATAAAGGCGTTCATACCGCTCTGCTTGCAACTTATCCTGCTGATATTTAGCTTCTGCAAAGCTTATGTTTTGTTTGAGTTGCTGGATAGCAGGAGACTTATCACTAAGATTTTCGTCTGCTATGACCAATTGCTCTTTGGACGTTCCGGTATTGATCAGGCTGGACTGATTATCTATTCTGGCGAAGATGCTACCCTTTTTTATTACAGTTCCAACATCATAATTGGCATCGAGAAGAATTCCGTCTGTTTGTGCAGTAAGATTATACATATCGTCCCATTCGATTTGTCCCGGTGCGAATACCCATTCCTGAATATCCTGAATGATTGGTTTGATTTCTTGAGTTTCTTTATTTTTACATGCTAAAACAGTGATAGCTACCAGTAAAAATGAAATTTTTAATTTATATAACATGTGCGATTTTTTTTGATCTTAGTAAAGGTTATGGATGATGATTTTATGTTTTGCAAAGGCGATATTGGCCAGTGATTGTACCACGTTTATCTGACTGTTGAGCTTATCATTTTGAGAGATGAGCAACCTATCCAAACCTAGGATATTCTCCTGGTATTGATTCAGGTTTTTTTGATAGGTGTCTGACTCCAGGTCCAAAATGGCTTTAAAGTTTTTGTACTGACTTTGCGCTTTTTGATATTCTATGGTCAATTGCTCCGCTTTCGTTTCGGTTTCTTTTTGCACATGGGTTTCATTTAGCTCAAGCGTTTGGAGCTGATATTGTTTGTTTTTAATATTGGAAAGGCGGGTGACTGTAGGAAAGTCCCATCCAAGCTTCAGTCCGATAAAATTGTAGCTGATCCCCGATGAGTTGGTGGCAAAGAAAAAGTCATTGCTCAGGTTCTGCCAATTGAATGACGATGTGAATGACAATATAGGGTAATATTGATATTGCAAGGTTTTGATATCCTGTCTGAGCATTTGCGATTGTAAAGCTACATTTCTAGATTTTGCATTGCCGGCACTGACAGAAGAAATATTTTCCAATGCATAGACATCAAGATTTTCACTGATTTCAGGAAATGTATTATTTTCAAAGAATAGAGCCAATATTTTTTCCTGTATCCGTATATTGTATTCTAATTGTTCCATCTTGTCCAACAAATTTATCATATTGACCTCTGCTTCATTGACGTCTTGTTTTCTGGCAATTCCTTCCTGATATCTGTTGGTAACGATGTTTTTGATTTGCTCTGCAATGGCAATATTTTTGATTAGAATGTCTTTTTGACCCTTTAAGGACAATATGTTGTGATAGGTGACATTCAGGTTTTCGTAAATTTGCAGTTCATTGAGCAGATTTTGTGAAGCTGTGAGTTCCTTGTTGATTTTTGCAGATTTGATCTGTGCAATGGATGACATATTCACCAGGTCAAATTGTGGCTGTACCGAAAACAAAGCATTGTACTGCTGACCGAATGTCACTTCACGAAAACTTCCAGATGGTCCTCCAAAAATCTCCGCAGGTATGAAGTTGCTCTGAAGCCTGGTATTGTCATTGAGATTGAGTGTCACGGGCATACGAGGATTGATGACATTTCCGACAGAAGTTTTATAAGCCAAATTAGCTAGTTCCGTCTGTATCTGTGCACTTTTGAAAGTCAGGTTATATTGTCTGACATCATTCCAGACTTCTGCAAGTGAAGTATAAGTCTTTTTTTCTTGTGCTTCCGCTTGTCTGCCCAAACCACAAATGATTATTGCAGCAAGAATGGCATTGCGCAAAAATTTTATCATAAGATTAAAGTTTTTGTGTGATCAATGTAAAAAAATCTTCCACCATTTGGTTGCCTTCTTTCTCCACATCAAGGTGAAATCCTGTCATCTTCCATTTAAAAATGAGCGTCCTGAATCCTCCTATCAAAAAATGAAGCATGGCATCCGTGGATATGATCGGGTTGATGAGCTGTTGTGCAATCCCTTCAGTGAGCAAGCGATATATTATAGGCATTTTATACAAAAAGATCTTTATCGCTTCATTTTTTATGCCATCACTTTCGTCAAGTAAACCCTCTGACAACATAGCTATAACAAAATGCCTGTTTTCATTTAGAAATCTGAACTGGCTATCAAATATCATTTTGATTTTTTGAACCGGATTTTCTTCACCATTGGCAATGGGCTCTATCCTATCCTTAATATTCTTTTGCAGGTATTGTATCATCAGGATGAGGATATCTTCTTTGCTTTTGAAGTGCCTGTAGAGTGCACTTTCGACAAAACCCATCTCTGTTGCCAAAGCCTTAACAGTTAATCCAGAAACGCCTTTATCTACAAGGATCTTTCCACTTGCCTGTATGATTTCATATTGTCTGCTTGTGATATCCATAAAATTTGTGTGTGTGAATGTTCACTCACACAAGTAAACATCTGTAATTAGAAAATGTTGTGGTGAATTACAAAATTTAGCTTACATTCTTAGTTTTACTTTACAAGCTGAGAAAGGGATTACTTTGAAAGCCTTTTGATTTCTTCATGTGTAAGGTCGATTACTTAAATCCAAAGAAAATCTTCCTGTGTTTTATTTTTATAGAATAATTAAAATTATAATATCTTTACTTTGAATATCATTGTTAAATTCATTTTAGGGTATGCTTAGCTTATTAGTAGAGTGTCTGTAAAATAGACTTTAAGACAAATCGATATTTTTATCTAAACTTTGAGTTCGAGTTCGTTTATTTGTAAATTTGAAACAAAAAATCAAAGGTCAATAATACCTAAAAATCTAAATAACTATCTAAATATTTGAGTATGTATGCACTTAAAAAATAATATAATGACAAAAAAAAGAATCAGTTTTTTCATGATGGTATGCTGCGCTATTTCCATATCAAATGCACAGATAAATGAATGGCCGGTATTAAAACATTACGATCAGGACCACTTACTTAATATAGCCCTGCCGCTTGGTGGAATCGGCACTGGTACTGTATCACTTGGCGGGCGAGGAGAGCTCCGAGATTGGTCGATTATGAATAAGCCGGGTATTAAGTTCAGTACAGGACAAACAGGAAATCAGGCTCCCTTTTTTGCCATTTATGTCAAACCCAATGGCCAAAACCCAATGGCCAAAGCATTGATAGGTCCATTTCACCCAAGTGAATATATGCATTACGAAGGCCGCCCGGTAAACAATCACGGAATGCCTCGGTTTTCGGCAGCTTCTTTTGATGCAGCGTATCCGTTCGGAGCAGTAAATCTGACTGACGACCTGCTGCCTGTTGCCGTAAAGATTAAAGGCTTCAATCCTTTTATTCCCGGCGATGTTGATGCAAGCAGCATACCTGTGGCTATATTGAAATACGAGGTAACAAACAAAACTAATGTACCCATGGAGGTAGCCGTATGCGGTACTATACGCAATTTTATCGGCATGGACGGCAGCAAAACATATAAAAACTGGAAGGCCGATGTAGTGACTTACGGAGCCAAAAACAACATCAATACATTTCGTAAAAGTGATTTGGTACAGGGAATATATATGTACAGCGACAGTGTAGCTAAAACCGATCCTGCATGGGGAACCATTGCACTGACAAGCCCTGACCGATCCGAGGTGAGTTATCGCCGTTCGTCCACACCTAATGACTGGGAAAATGCAACACTCGACTTTTGGGACGACTTCAGCGCTGATGGTGTTCTGACAGATAAGGATCGTCTTGTAGATGATAATCCTATGGCATCGTTAGCTTCAAAACAGCTCATTCCTGCTCACGGATCAAAGGTATTTACATTTTACATTACATGGCATTTCCCCAACCGCTATGATTGGAACGGAGCCTGGGACTATAATTATAAAGGTAAATTAATCGGCAACTATTATACAACCAAGTATAAAGATGCATGGGATGTCATTGAACAAGAAGCCGTCCGTTTTCCTCAACTCGAGCAAAAGTCTATTGATTTTGCAAAAGCTTTTGTTGAAAGCAGCATTCCGGAAGTAGTGAAGGAGGCAGCCATGTTTAATCTTTCTACACTGCGTTCGCAAACTGTTTTTCGCCTTCCTTCGGGTCACATGATGGGATGGGAAGGTATTATGGACGAAACCGGTTCGTGCTATGGAAGTTGTACACATGTTTGGAATTATGAAACGGCAACCTCGTTTCTTTTTGGTGACCTTGCCCGTACCATGCGCGATGTTGAATTCACTTACGGCAGCAAGGAAAATGGTAAAATGATGAACCGTGTCAACCTGCCACTTGAATCTAACTTAGATATTGATCATGTTGCAGCAGCTGACGGCCAGATGGGTACCATCATGCGTTTCTACCGCGACTGGATGCTTTCGGGCGATCTCGAATTTCTTAAAAAATATTGGCCAAAAGTGAAAGTGGCCATGTCATACGCATGGGTTGAGCGCGGTTGGGATGGTAATCAGGATGGCGTGCAGGAAGGCCAGCAGCACAACACGATGGATGTAGACTACTATGGACCAAATCCTCAGATGCAGTTCTGGTATTTCGGTGCGCTGAAAGCCTGCTCGAAAATGGCAATAGCCATGAACGATAAAGCATTTGCATCAAAGTGTGACCAGGTTTTTGCAAATGGAAGCAGATGGGTAGACCAAAATCTTTTCAATGGATCCTATTACGAGCATAAAATTACGGATCCGAAATCATTCAATTTCCTCAACATGAATGATTCGGCGGTTGAAATCCCAAGATATCAGCTTGGATCCGGTTGTCTTGTGGATCAATTGGCTGGCCAATATATGGCACATGTCTGCGGACTGGGCTATCTGGCAAAAAAAGAAAATATAAAGACTGCATTACAAACTGTGATGAAAAACAACTACGTTGAACGATTCGATGATGTTTTCAACAATATGCGTTCGTATGTGATGGACAAGGAATCCGGACTGATCATGGCCAGCTGGCCAAAAGGGCGACTTAAAGTACCTTTCCCTTATTTTGCCGAATCTATGTCCGGCTTTGAGTATGCAGCAGCTATCGGAATGCTGTACGAAGGACAAACAGAATCCGGTCTTAAATGTATAAAAAGTATCCGTGACCGCTTTGATGGTGAAAAACGTAACCCGTTTGACGAACCGGAATGCGGCCATCACTATGCCAGGGCAATGGCCAGCTGGTCAGGAGTGCTGGCTATGGCGGGTTTTCATTACTCAGGAGCCGATAAATCTATGACTTTTACATCAAAACCAGGTACTTATTTTTGGAGTAATGGCTATGCCTGGGGCACCTGTAAAGTAGCAGGAAAAACTGCGAGCCTCAACGTATTAAATGGCAAAGTCGCAATAGCCGAATTTACTCTTTCCGGCATCGGAACGCTTAAAACAAAAGAAATGGTTCTTGGCTCAAGTCAAAGTTATGTATACGAAATCAAGTAAAAAGACATCAATCTATATTATCATGAAAACACTTTCAGTAATCATACTCATCAGTTTTAACTGTTTACTTTCCTGCAGCCCAAATAAAAAAACAGAGAATAAAATAGCTGCATACCAGTATGAGAAAGGAAGCTTTGGCTATGACCTGGAGTTCCTGAAAACAAAAGACAGCATTATTGTTTTGGCGAATGGTGATGCACAGATTATCATTTCACCCAAATATCAGGGAAAGGTATTTACAAGTACTGCAACAGGATTAACCGGAAATAGCTTTGGCTGGATCAACTACAAAGCTTTGGAATCAGATACTGTTGTTCCTCATATCAATGCCTATGGCGGTGAAGACAGGATGTGGCTCGGACCCGAGGGCGGCCAGTATTCCATATTTTTCAAGCCTGGTTCAAAAATGGTTTTCGAAGACTGGCAGACTCCTGCAGGATTGGATACTGAGCCCTGGCAGAAAACAGCTGCAACCTCCGACAAAGTCTCGATGCAGAAGAATCTGAAACTTCAAAATTATTCTGGTACTGAGTTTGACTTATTATTGAAACGGGATGTTCATTTGCTATCGTCAACAGAAATGATGACAAATCTGCGTGTTGAACCCGACCCTTCCGTCCGATGGGTTGGTTTCGAAACCTACAACACAATAATAAATACCGGTAAAAAATCATGGACAAAAGAGTCCGGTACACTTTCCATCTGGATCTTGAGTATGCTAAATCCAATTGAGAATGGTGCCGCCATAATACCCTACCATGAAGGGGATGACAAAACCCTTGGACCAGTGGCAACTACCAACTATTTTGGTGAAATACCAGCAGACAGGATTCAGATGAAAGAGGGTATCCTTTATTTTAAAGTGGATGGTAAACACCGAAGTAAACTTGGAATAGCTTATAAAAGAGCAACATCTTTTGCCGGGAGCTACGATATAGAAAATAAGGCTTTAACTATCCTCCAACTCTCCCTGCCGGAAAATGAAAAAGATTACATCAACCAGCTTTGGGAAATGCAAAAAGAACCTTTCAAAGGTGATGCGATCAACTCATACAATGATGGCCCTCTTGATAGTGGTGGACAAATCGGACCATTTTACGAGCTGGAAAGTTCTTCTCCTGCAGCTTTTCTTGCTCCAGGCGAATCAATGAATCATATTCAACGGATGTTTCATTTTGTTGGAACAGAAGAACAACTTGATATTCTATCTAAAAAGATTCTTAATGTGTCCATTGAGCAGGTTAAATCAGCATTTAAAAAATAAGTAATATGATCAAGCTCCCATTTTGTTTTATTTTTCTGCTGGGATTCATGGGTTTTGCGGCACAAACACAACCCATCTATCAGTCCCCTTCTGCAGGTACCAACTCTCGGTGGGTAAGTCCTGAAAATCCTACCGGCGAGAAAGGAAAAGGCGGACTAACCAACAAGGGCGCAAAAGGAAATGCATTTTACATTATTGCTCCCGGTGAAACCAAAGCAATATTTGACATAAAAGGTTCAGGCATTATTAACCGCATGTGGTTAAGTGGCACCATAGGTACTAATGCAGAACAACGTCGCGCAGTAAGGATGGATATGTACTGGGATGGATCGAAAAAGCCTGCTGTTTCGGCGCCGGTTGGTGATTTCTTTGGTATCAGTCATGGCTTGATAGCGAAGTATGACAACGAATTGTTTTCAAGCCCCGAAGCCCGTTCGTTCAATTTTACAATTCCCATGCCATACCGCAAATCAGCATTGATTACCATGACCAACGAATCTAATTCTGAAGTCTGGCTTTGGTACGATATCAATTTCCTGGAAATGGATAAACTGCCGGAAGATGCCATGTATTTTCATGCATACTGGAACAGGAATCTTAAAACCACTCCCGGCGTAGATTATGTAATTCTGCCTGAAGTAAATGGAATTGGCAGATTTCTTGGGACCAATATCGGTGTGATTGGAGACACTATGTACAAAGGAACCTGGTTTGGCGAAGGCGAAGTGAAAATTTTTCTGGATGGAGATGCTAAAAACCCTTCACTCGTTGGTACCGGAACAGAAGATTATATTGGCAGCGGGTGGGGACAGGGCGAATATGCCTGCAGGTATTTCGGCTCGCTGATATCAAATAAGGATCATGATATTTATGCTTTTTACCGATTTCATATACCCGATCCTGTATATTTTCATAACAATTGTAAGGTAACTATCCAACAAATGGGTAACGCTAACATTACCGAAATTCGCAAAATGATGGATAAGGGCGCAGATTTAATTCCGGTATGGTTTATCGGAAATGACAGCACCCGAACGTACCAGGGAAGATTGCTCGGTGAACATTCAGGGAGAAAGATCAGTGATAAAGATTTTCCGATGACAGGTGTTAACTTCTACCGAAGTGATGATGTTTCTGCAACAGCCTATTTTTATCTCAACAAACCTGAAAACAACCTGCTGGAATTGCCTCCACTCGAACTCAGGCTCAAATACCTGAAAGAAAAAGTATGGGATAAAGTTAAGTAGGCAGAGATTCTCACTGAATTAAATAATACACCATCATCAAATGTTTCCAATGCAAATGGTAAATATTCAAAACGCCTACTATCACATCCAACAAGGCAGCAAATACATGACACATAATCTTATTTATTTAGTCCTGATGATGTGCGACAAGAATTAAATGAAAATGTGTAGATCAATGTAGTGTAATTCATGAAATACGGAGTCTCATTTATTTATAATTTCAGGACATGTCCAAAGTAAAAATTTGTCCACTCTTTTTCAAATTACCAAAAACACTCACCTTTTTGATAAAATAATCAACGAAGGGCGTAATTTTGAGCCAAAATAAATAAAATATGGCATCCGGAATCTTTGCAATATTGGACGATATCGCTGTCTTGATGGATGATGTGGTGATGATGAGCAAGCTGGCTACAAAAAAGACTGCCGGTATTCTCGGCGACGATTTGGCTGTCAATGCTGAAAAGGCCACCGGTTTTGTCTCTTCCAGAGAATTGCCAGTATTATGGGCGATCACCAAAGGGTCATTTATCAATAAACTGATCATCCTGCCTGTAGTCTTTCTGTTGAGCTACTTTCTTCCGGTCTTGATCAAATACATCCTTGTTTTAGGTGGATTCTATCTGGCGTATGAAGGCGTTCACAAGATCATTGATACGCTTTTTCATAAAAAAAATGCTGAAAGAGATGAAGGACCTGAATATGAAGTGGAAATCACAGAAGATGAAAAAGATAAAATTAAGTCAGCCATCACGACGGATTTTATTTTATCTGTAGAAATCGTGATCATAGCCATGGGAACGGTTTTGGATAAAAGCTTGTCGATTCAGATCATGACAGTCAGTTTTGTGGCCCTTGTAGCCACTGTTGGGGTGTATGGTTTAGTTGGTATGATCGTCCGGATGGATGATTTTGGACTCATGCTCATCAGCAAATCCGGAGGAAAAAAAGCTTTGATTTCGATTGGAAATGGTTTTATTCGGTTACTTCCTTTGATTATAAGATTTTTGAGCGTGGTAGGTACCATAGCATTGATATTGGTGGCAGGTGGTATTTTTATGCATAATATAGAGTTACTACATCACTTGATGCCGACGACATGGCCATCCATTATTTCTGAATTTTTGTTAGGCATTGCCGGAGGTATTGCGGCATATTTTGTTATAACAGGGATGATGGCTATCTACAAAAAAGTTAAGAAAACTTAGATGATTTTCTGTGTTGTATAGACACTATCGATCTAAAATAATAACAAACCCACCTGCCAGCCGATACACATTTTGTGATGATAAAAGAAAGATATTTATTTATTTAAGAACTACTAAAGTTAATCATACAATCCGCTACCGTTTTGGTCGCATATTTTATCACTTGTAATATTCAAAGTGTATGTTTGATCATATTACAGAATTCAATAAAAAGTCTAAAGGAATTCAGATCTCTTGTTTTTTTTAATCTGTTAACCAGTTCATCTAAATATGGTTTATCAACTACACCATTCGGGTGGTTTTTTGAGTATCTAATATTTCTTTCTCTGTAACTACTCAGGTATATGCGTTCAAATCACAAAAATCAGGTCATTTTAAGTCAGACGAAGCTCTTTTTTGAGTGAATAGCAGGGCTATTGACGAAAAAAGCTGAAGTATCACTTAAAATGGGCATTTTTTGGTTGAACAGCCATGTACCTGAGTAGTTACAAAAAATTCAATAAGTTAAGTTAGACAAACCTAAATTAATGCAACAAATACAATTCTAAGTAGGCATACAATAAAATGGGAAGTTATTCACAAGCACCTATTCCTACACTAACATGTCTACATGACAAGCCCGTACAACACAGATCTTTAGGGTTTGGGGAACTAACGTTACATGGACATCTTATAGTCTGGCATGACCAATGAGGGCAGCCGCTGCCTTCAGAACTACCACTACCGCCTAATATAATCCTCATTTCTTTTCTCGTCAGTGATTTCTCCAACAACCCAAAACCAACTTTCATTGTTTTTAATTTAAAAACTTCCCCTCTCTTTTCAATCGCCTCCCCACAATACATGGTTCTGCCGGGTTAGGGTTAATTATCCCGTCTGCTTGTCACATCACCGCTGGCCGGCAGCTTTGTGGAAGGGTACAGAAATCCCTTTTTGTATCGTCTGATCATAAATACGATGCAAACATACATGCCACCGACGCCAAAATTTGGCGTCGGACAATTTTTTTCATTTTTATTAAAATATTTTTTCATAAGCTTTATCAATAAAGACATTTGTCAAAATAATGTTTTGCCCACTTGTATTTATACCTTCACCTATCCAATATTGTATGGTCGATGCTATGATGTGACCGTATTTTGATTGGATTTTTGGGTGATATCGCCTTTGTGACAATTTTAGGATTTTTTTTTGGCAAACTCATAAATTTTGTACTCCATGTTTACTCACCCCCGACCCCTCTCTTAAAGGCCCCTAAAGGGGAGACCAGCACTAATATTGAAAGCAATGGCGTAGGTCGTCTCAAGCGTAGCTTGACAGGCTCTTTAGGGAATGAGGGTAGCGAGGGAATTTAAGTATTTGTGCAGTTTTTTATACACAGTAACTACTCAGGTATAAAAGCATAAAAATAAAGTTGTAAAAATACAAAAAGAGTTATAACTTTGTACGACCAACCTTAAAGTATTGATATAGAACTTGATTTAAAATCAAGAAAATATCGAAAATTTATCTTCCATATTGTTTTAGTTGAGCAGCTTCGCCAAGAATTGGTCGAGGTAAAAGAAGAATTACGTCTTACCAAAGAAGAATTACGTCTTACCAAAGAAGATAACGAAAAATTAAAGGCAAGGATAATAGAATTGAGTCATAAAAAGAATAGCTCAAACAGTTCACTTCCTCCTCAACGGATATACAAAGAACAACAAAAAGTCTCAGACAAAAAAGTGGCAAGAAAACAGGAGGCCAAACTGGTCACGAAGGAACTACATTAGAATTTCACTCTGAACCCGAGGTAATTGATCACATTGACCAGACGTGTCCAGTATGCGGAACAATTTATATCGATGTTCCAACATTGAAAGAAAGGCGACAAGTCTTAGACATACCGCCCATTGCCATACAAACATATGAGCATAGGGTGTACGAAAGACGTTGTAGTTGTGGAGCTTGTTGTGTCAGTTCTTTTCCTGACCATGTAAAGAGTCCGATAAGTTATGGTCGAAACATTGAGACATTATGTGGATACTTTTCAGCCAGACAGTATGTGAGCGTATCCAGAATACGAGAGATGTTTGCAGACGTATTCAATCTAAACATCAGCGAAGGAACAATTGTCAATAAAATAAAGTCTTTGGCACAAAGATGTATGCCACAGTATGAAGAAATACAAAAAGAGGTACAACAAAGTAGCTGTGTGGGAACAGATGAAACAGGAGGCAAGGTAAACGGTAAGTTGCGATGGTTGTGGGCATGGCAAACAAGATTAGTCACCTTTATAGTAGTTTCATCAAATAGAGGCTTTGAAACTATTGAGAAGTACTTTGGCGAAGGATTTGTTAATACTATATTGGTCCATGATTGCTGGAAGGCACACTTCATCATAGGGGCAAAAGGACGTCAGATATGCCTAAGCCATATACTTAGAGAATTACAATACTTTATTGAAAAGAGAAATAAATGGGCTTACGAGTTGACTAAATTAATATGGAAAGCCTTGGCTCTAAAAAAAATAATGCTTACAAATGCTGAAGCCAACTATGAAACACAAATCAACCAAATTGAAAAAACACTAAACCACATACTGAATAAAGAGATACATTCCAAAGATAAAAAACTACATACTTTACAAAAAAGACTAAACAAACACCAACAATATCTACTTACTTTTCTAAAAGTAATGGAAGTACCACCAGACAACAACTTTAGCGAACAAGCCATCAGAAACGTAAAGGTAAAACTCAAGGTTAGCGGTCAGTTTAGGTCAGACCAAGGTGCTTCATATTATGCAGTCCTAAGATCAGTTATTGATACTGCTATAAAAAGAAATCTAAACGTTCTCCAAGTATTAGCTAATGCTTAACTTTGTACCTGAGTAGTTACCTTTCTCTTAAATATTCTGTACAATAATCTGCATGAAATTGAGAATGTGTGTTATAATTTTTATAAACACCCATTTTTTCAGGATCATTATTTTTGACATTATAAAACCTTATGAATTCAACAAGGTTACTACTTTTAGGATTTGACTTAAAAACTAGCCTGTTTCCTAAAAACCAAGTTTCAATACAACGATTTTGAGGAATCACTACTAATTCACAATTTTTTAGTTTAATGGCTTCATTTGCAACAAAATTTGTAACTTCTTGAATTCTTTCATTTATTGTGGATTCATCAGTATCAAGAATTAATACTAAATAGTTAAAATTTCCTAACTCATTGATTTCTTCAATTGACTTAACTAGATGATTATGAAGCAATACAGGAAATCCATTTCCATTGAACAGAAAGTAATTCTCATTTTTGGCTTGATAGGCCCATTGAACTTGTGAAAATTTTGGGATTAAAAATGACAACCAAGCAGGATAAACCTTTTTCTCGGTTCTTCTACCTTCTACTATGAAATATAAATTCATATTTCTGCGCCAGTTTGATATTGCTCGAGTTGAATTAACTGCATGAATGCATCATGTTTTGATTTGCCAATATTATATTCATAAGGATTATGTGTCTTTACTACTCCTTTGGTCCTTGTAACTAGTTTCCAATTTGAAAATCCAATATTATTTATTATATAAGGGTGGTGGCTAGTTAATATAAATTGGGTTTGCCTTTTCGAAGCCAGAATATCACTAGTTAATTCATTGATACAGTTTATTCCTAAACTGTTTTCAAATTCGTCAATTAAAAACACACTACCTTCACTGCAAAGATAAATTTCACTTATATGAATTAAGCTTCGAAACATTCCTGAAGAGATATATTCTTGCTTAATCCATTTTTCAACTCCTCTTTCCTTAATTTGAATAAAAGGATATTCTTTAAAGAAAAAAGGAAGGTCAACCTCATCTTCATAATCTAATGGTTCAACTTTAATATCTTCAACTTGTGGAAATATATCAATATACCTGTCACGAATTTGTTGAAAAGTTTTGAATGAATTTTTGTAACTAAGAAATAATTTTATTCTTATATCTTCAGCACTTTCTCGAATAGATTCAAGTGTTTTGTGTTTTTTTAATAATTTTTGTGTGTCAGAAAATTTAATTCTAAATGCCTCTCGAGTTGAATCTGTTTGGTCACTATAAATTATTTTGTTAAATCCATCGAAGGCTGGCTTTATTAAATCCTCTTCTTTTAGCAAATATAAAACACTCTGTTGATTCGGTAGCTTTACAGTTGATGACCCGTTAAAAATTATTGACTCTTTATCTCTGCTTACTACTATTTTGCTATTGACTTTAAGTTGTTCGTTGATTATTGAAGGTTTATTTCTTTTTATATCATCATCTTCATCATCCGAAAAGTCTAAATCTCCTTTGTTCTCAAACTCACCCTCCCACTCGTATGTTTTACCATCCAATGTCACAAAGTTTATATCCCATTTTATACCACTTATTGACTTTCCATCAGCAACCGACTTTAATCTCATTATTGACTTAAGGATTTGGGTCTTCCCTACACCTGATGCTCCAACTAATAAAGTAAGTTTATCGAAATCAGCTTGCTCAAGGCTCCACTTTAATGCCTTATCCTTATATG
The DNA here is from genome assembly GCA_016713025.1 of Saprospiraceae bacterium. Classification (NCBI taxonomy): domain Bacteria; kingdom Pseudomonadati; phylum Bacteroidota; class Saprospiria; order Saprospirales; family Saprospiraceae; species Saprospiraceae bacterium. The sequence goes on from JADJPZ010000004.1 coordinate 3,905,888, forward strand.
ATAAGCTTAAAATTTTCATTTGTATATTTTTCTGCAAAGATAGCAATTTTACGAAATACTTGATTTCTTTTTAATGATTGAAGCTCGCCTAAATTATTAACAAATCTAAAGTCATTTTATTACTATTTCATCGATCTAAAACAACAACAAACCCACCTGCCAACCGATCCACATTTTGTGTTTGTAAGATCCGCTATCACCATCGTAAACAGAATTTTTGACAAGAGATGCAACTTGCCCATGGATGGCAGAAGTTGGATCATACCAGAAATGATTGAGTGTGATGCCCGTTCTGATACCTATTTTTTTGAAAGGTTGCCAGGATAGACCCAACATCAGTTGGTTGTACATATTGAAATTCCATTTTGTAAAATTATCTACATCATGAGTATTTCTTACCGTCGCATCTGCCTCAAAATTTATCTTTTTGCTGACTGGCAGAGAAGTGGCAATGCCCATACCTGCTTGTACAAACCTGTGGTCTTTGTCTTTGGCATTGAATCCTCCAAAATAGTGCATATGCAGCGGTGCCCAACCAGAACGATAACCCAAATTTATGGTGCCCAGTTCGTTGGTAGATAATTCTAATTTGTGATAGCCATTTTTCACATAATTGATCAAACCTATTGAAAGTCCTTTTTTGACAAAATTGGCACGATTGAATACACCTATTTGTAAACCTGTGAGTGTGTCGCACGTATTGACCAACCCAGAAATTTGTACACCTTTGATATTGGCAGCATGATTGTAAAGTCCTGCTATCTGTAGGAAAGTGGTGGCGCTGTCTACCGTATTTAGCAGTCCGCTGATCTGACCACCTTTGACTTTTACTGCCCTATTGTATAATCCACCGATCTGAAGTCCACGAATTGTATGCGTTTTCTGATAGACGCCTGAGATCTGGATTCCATCCGTAATACTGTCATTATTGTTGATGACACCTGCTATTTGGATACCCTTTACATTGCCTTTGACAGTATTGAGGACACCGCTGATCTGAGTACCGGTCACATTTTCTGACACGGCATTGACTACACCGGCAATTTGTACACCGTACACATCTCCGTCGTCGTAATTGTACACACCGCCTAACTCTACACCATGGAGACCTTTGGAATGTCCACCAATAATGTTGAGCGAAATAGTGTTTCTCGTATGAAAAGAAAGTAATTTATTGGTACTGATAGGCGGTAGAAGTGATAAGGAAAAACTGTTGAGTATCGTATCATTGATATTGATCAAACTAATATTTTTCTTTCTCTGTTTCTCCCAGAAACTCTCATTGTAAGTACTTTTTTTTACCATAGGGGTTTCAGGTATTCTGTCATTATATAAAGAGCCTATCAAAACTTCTTTTTTAGTCAATGAATCAAACTCAGAGATTCTGACTCTCGGAAAAGACCTTAATTTAATATTCAGAGATTGACTTTCTGAACCGACTATGACTAAGGAAGTGTCCACATAGTTGGCTTTCGCTACATTGATCCTGATCTGTTTGATATTGTTTGGCAGGCTGAAAGCAAACTTTCCCCGACTATCAGAATTGACGAGTATTTTATGTTTTTTTACGAAAACACTGGCGTCACTGATGGGTTCATCAGATTGTGGGTTGATGATCGTTCCGCTGATGCTCAATAATTGATTTCGTTCCTGAACTGAAGATTTGATGATGAGGTATTTTTCTTTTATGACGATTGTAATATTGAGTTCACTTTCCAGGACAGGAATGACATTTCTAAGTGTCATTTTAGTGACCTGAATACTCATTTTGCGGTCATCATCAAACTCACTGAACGAAAATATAGCACCTGTCTGCCGTTCAATATCTTTGAAAACAGCTCTTGCAGATTTATTTACATGATTTAATGTTAACTCTGTGTTGAGTATGGTTTGACCGGATACTACGTTCATCCATGTCAATGCCCAGATAGTGATGAAAGTTCTTATTGACATGGTTTTCCTTCGATTATATATTGATGGTTCTGATATTGATACTTAAATCCTAAAGTCTCCGTGATGATGGTGATAATGGTCGCTACTTCTTCATCAAAAAATTGTGTAGTAAACTTACAATCACCAATACTTTCCGGCACCAACCGGACGTCAATATCGTAGGCTTCTTCCAATAGAGTCACGGCATCTGCCAATCTGGTATCTTTGAAATCAAATTTGACTGTTTTACTGTCTATGTCTGTGATGATTTTCTTTTGTGATCTGATGTACCATGCTTTTTCACCTGCTTTTATGATGATTTCGCTGCCATGGTCGTCATACAGTCGCACGATACCTTCATTGACGACTACATAAACGGTATCAGAATCTGGCTCGCTTTCGACACTAAAAATAGTACCAAGGTCTTCGATAAATACACCTTGTGATTCTATAATGAAAGGCATTTTTTCATCGTGAATAACAGAAAAATCAGCCTTCCCTGTGAGTGATAACTTTCGATTCGATACACCATAATCCTTGTCGAGGATAATCATGCTATTTATTCCCAGTGTCACAGCACTGTTGTCTTTAAGTTTTTGATGTACAGGCTTATCTGAAGCGTAGATTTCGGAAACGTGATTTTCTTTCTGATTTATTAAAAATATCACTGCCACCATACCTACTAAAAAAATTGCTGCAACACCATATGCCCAGTTAAAACTTTTGACTGGCGGAGAGATATTTTTATGGATTTTATCCCATGCTTTTTGATGATCCGGTATAGCTTTTTCTCTCTTGGAAACCAGTAGAAACGTCTGCTCCATATTGTCAAAATATGCTCGATTTTGTGGAGATGTGGTCAACCATTCTTCTATACTTATGGCTTCTTCGGGACTTGCTTCACCACAAAGGTATTTGGTGATGATATCATCATTTATATTTATATTGTTCATCAGAAGAAAATTAAAAGGTTAAAAATAATGACCTGTAGGTAATCAGAAAGGTGGATTCTCAGGTTTTTTAATGCTTTACCCATTTGGTTTTCAATAGTCTTAATCGAGAGTTTCATATGGTCAGCTATCTCCTGATACCGCATGCCTTCATAGCGACTCAGTGTAAATATCTTTCTGCACTGATCGGGCAATGCATCAATTGCTTCATTGATTTTTTCAGTGACTTCCTGCAAAATAGCAGGGTCGCTATCTGACGTATTTGCATCCTGTGAAGATACTGAAGCAATATATTTTTGAGATACTTTTTCTCTTTTGATCCTGTTCATACACTTGAAATACACACTTTTATACAAAAAGGCCTGTATCGATGTGTGGATGACCAATTTATGTTTGTCCTGCCAAAAATCCATAAACACGGACTGTACAATGTCTTCTGCATCCGACTGATTTTGTACCATAGTCATGCAGTATCTGAACATTCCATCATAATGGTCAGAAAAAATTTGCTCAAAAAGGGCTTTGTCTTCGACCCTTAGATGCTTTATTTGGGGAATAATATCACTCATGTCACTTGTCTTAACGTTGGTTTTTGCTATTAAGTTGAAATCTTTTGAACTTAGGTAGGTTGAATAATCTTCACATACAAAATTATCACTTAAACTGTGAATGATTGAATGGCAAACGGTCAAATCCTCTGGCTTATTTACCCAACCCATCCCTCCCCTGCCTTTCCGGCAGGCAGGCTTAAAATGGAGGGAGTACACTCGTTCTTTGATTTTTAATACTTTCATTATAAATGTCGGAAATTTTTCAGCCTGTTTATTCAATCGGTTTTTTATCGTACTTAGTTGCAGTTTTTAAGCCTTCCTGTACCATTTATTTTGGAAGAAATCACAGGTGATCCTTTAAAACAGACTGTTCCATTACCGTCAATGATGACATTAAGACTTTCAGTGGTAAATGTATTGACTGTGGCATTTCCATCGATCGTGATTTGTGTGTTTTTTACTTGCATCTCATGACCATGGATGGTTGCATTTCCATCCACAATGATGTCAAGTCTTTCTGATTGTCCCTTGAGGTCTGCCTTGGCGTTGCCATCTATATCCAAAACAAGAGATTTTAGCATCTTAATATCCAGATATAATGATGCGTTTCCATCTACAGTGCATTTCAAGCTTTGACTTAAATTGTCCAGTCCTGTTTCAGTATCGACTTTCACATTTCCGTCTATGATCAATTCGTTGAGGTCAGGAACTGTGATCCACAGTTTTGCATCCTTAGAACTAAAAATACAATTATTCCTTATCCTTGCTTTCCAGGTGACATTGTTCACTGTTGATCTTTTTTCCAGATCATTGATCATGTCTTCTTTACCTTCTATGACGATTTTTTGTACACTTCCTTTTTGGAGGATGACTTCACAAGGGAAATCCAAATCCAGTTTATGAAAAGTACTGATTTTCAATTCTTTGCGTACAATGGCTCCATCATAACAATCAAGTACATCACCCAATCCACAGCTCATCAACAGTGTAATCATCAATAATAAACCTACATTTTTCATTTCAATATTTTTTAAATTGTTTGAGATAAGAGTATTTTTAAAATTCTACTTTATAAGACAATACCGGCACAAAAGGCATCATCGTCCATTCTTCCATTTTATCATTTGCGATGTTGTAGGTGAGGCCGCCAATGTTTCTGTTATTGGTCGCATTCATCAGGTCAAGGGATAAGGTTGATGTCATCTTGTTTTTATTTCTCTTGAATTTGATGCCGACATCCAGCTTATAGAAGTCTTTGAGTCTCACACTGAATGGATTCAGTTCATCTCTCACTTCTTTTTGTTGTGCCTGTGAGGCAAGCCTGTCTATCGGTGTGTCAAACTGCCCGCCAACCCATGCATTTTTCAGGTTAAACCCCAAAGTATTTCTTCGTGATTTACCAATTATCCATTCTTTCCCTACTGTGATGACGGACGTAAATCCTGAATTGAAACGGGTATTGGTCCAATCAAGTGACGGTGTTTTATACTTGGAATCAAAAACTGAACCTGTCACTATATAATACCAATTGTTGTGTAAAAACCTTTCTAACGTCAGTTCAACACCCATATTTCTACCTTTACCATCATTGACCAAACCAAAGTCAGGAAACAAAAACTGCTGATTGATCATGGCAAAATTTTTATTTTGCCCCTGCCCTACAGGTATTCCATCAAGATGCTGATAGTACATTTCTGTCTTTAACCTTGTATGGCTACTGATATCCAGATTGTGAGTCAGAACAAGATGATGCGCTTTGGTAAAATCAAGGTCTTCATTCACCAGTCTGCCTTCATCTGATTTGACAAAATAAACAATCAATGGCTGTATCTGGCTATGTCTCCCATATGCAATTGCAATGTTTGAACGTTGGTTGAATGTATATTGGATATTTCCTCTTGGCTCTATGGTTTGTTTTTTATTAAGCATAAAGTTGGTGTAGTGAAAGCCAATATTGGCCGACCATTTTTCATTGAGTCGGTATTGCATTTGGCTATAAACTCTTGCCATATTGGTATTGTCTTTATTATTGATGATATTGGACAGGTCAGTACCATTTTTATAATCATTGTATACCATCCGATAGCCTAATCTATCAAAATATCCGCCACTACGCCAGGTGATCTTCGGGTTCACTTTCTGTGTATAATGGATAGCTGCAAAAACTTTGTCTGTGAGATTTTCGATGTCATATTTGCTCAGATATGTATATGAAGGATAAACGGTCCTTTGATCATCTGCGAAACCTGATTTTGTAGTTCCATAGGCTATAATGGCAGACAGAAATCCATTATTTTTGGTAGAATATGTAAATTTAGCACCATTTACAGACATATTGCTGATAAACTTAGCGTCGTATCTGTGATCAAGTGCACCATTTTTTTTGTCAAAATCTTCAAGTGTCTCTTCTATATTCTGATTGCTCCATCCATTGATACCGAAAATAGATATGTTTCCTCCTTTGAGAAGTGGTAAATGGATATTGTATGAAAGGTCACTGTAATTGAGTACACCTGACAAATCCACTCCCAATTTGCTGATAAGTGACAAAGTGGAATATCTGTAATTGACCAGATAGGAGCCTTTGTACTTTTTGCTGAATGGTCCTTCGAGTGCTGCTTCCATACCGAGAAATCCGGCTTTTAGCGTAAATTCTCTTTTGCTGTCATTACCTTTTCTTAATTTGATGTCAAATACACCACCCAAAGCATTGCCATACTCTGCCGCAAATGCTCCGGTTGAAAAATCAGAATTGGACAAGACCTGAGAAGACAACACCGATACACCACCACCAGACGAAGCGACATCACCAAAATGATTGGGGTTGGGGATATCAATGCCTTCCATACGGTATAGAAGTCCTGATGGGTGATTTCCTCTCACAGATACATAGTTATTTCCATCATTTGTGGGTACAACACCGGCAAATGACTGTGCCATACGTGCAGGATCATCCACAGCACCTGCAAATTTACTGCTCTCCTCTACTGAAAATGTCCTGGTACTTGCATATGCCAGCGAATTGACAGTCTTGGATTTATCAGCTTTACTTGTAATGACCACTTCATCCAGGGCTTTGATTTCTTCTTTCATAGCAATATTGAGCACAAGTTCTTTTCCGCTTTTGACTTCGATATTGGACATATAAGCTACATAACCAAGATAGGAAACTTGCAAACTATGTCTTCCCAAAGGCAAGGATTCGATGCGAAAATCACCATTTTCGTCCGTGATGGCAGATTGGTTTTCGTGGTGGATGACATAGACGAGCGCACCGATGAGCGCTTGCTGAGTAACCTCGTCTTTTACGGTGCCACGGATATTGTACAATTGATCTGCTTGAGCAAATAAAAACTGACTTAACAGCAGACTGGCTGCAAAAAATAAAAATTTAAAACGATTCATTTTCCTTTGTTTTGGTAGTATGAAAACAAAGGAGGGTTTTACCCCTATATGTGGGATTGAAAAATTTTATTCATAGTGTAAGATGAAGTTGTCGTACGATAAATTTATCTTACGATATTTTTATCGTAAGATGTAAAAACTCTTTATATGTTAGAACAAACATAAATCATTCGCTTCAGGACATTGTTGGAGAATTCGGGAACATTTTATTCCTCATGAAAAAGGCTGAGTTGTGCCGGTGGGGGCAATAATTGAAAACTTAATCTGTGATACTCTGTAACACCATAATTTTGGATAGCTGCCCTGTGCGCTTCTGTTGGGTAGCCCTTGTTTGTGTCCCACTGATAATGCGGATATTTTTTATGCAATTTTTTCATATAATCATCCCTGTAGGTTTTTGCAAGGATAGAAGCTGCCGCTATGGAAGTATAAATGCCATCACCTCTGATGATACAATCATGTTGTACTTTTTTATAAGGTATAAATCTGTTACCATCAATGATGATATGGTCAGGTCTGGTTTTTAGTTTGTCCAAGGCTTTGTGCATAGTTCTGACTGAAGCCCAAAGAATGTTATATTTATCTATGTCTGGCGCATCCATTTTGCTTACGGCATAGGAAATCGCCTCACTTTCGATGATATATCTGAGTTCGTCTCTCTTTTTTTCTGATATTTGTTTGGAATCATTGATGTCAGGGTGATAAAAATCGGAAGGTAAAATCACTGCAGCTGCAAAAACCGGGCCTGCAAGACGGCCTCGACCTGCCTCATCACAACCAGCTTCAGCTATTTTTCCGGAATGATTATTTAATAGTGCCAATGAAAAAGACTTTGAACAAAGATAATCACCATCATTGGGTTATTAAAAACTTTTGATGTTTAAAATAATTAATATTTGACAATCAGGTTTTACTAAAAACCATTTTCCATAAGTATCTTAATGACCTGATTTTCAGTAAGTTTTGTGATTTTAGATATAAAGGGTACTTCTAATCCTTCTTTTTTCATTTCAATGACGATGGTGATTATATTCGCCTTCATTCCTTCTTCACGACCTTTTTCCAGACCTTCTTCAAGTCCTTCTTCACGGCCTTCAAACTTGGCTGTTTCCAGCATACTCCTACTGATCACCCGATCCTTGATGTAAGCTTCGTATTCGTATTTTGTGGTGGTATCCATCTGGTCTATCTTTAATAAGTGAGCAACTTTATTCAATCCTCTTGCTTTTGAGTTTTCGGGGACAGCATTATGTTTGAAGTAATAAATCCAATCATCTAAGGAATCCCGGGACAAATCATTAAACCGATTGACTTTGATGATGTAATATTCAGGATATATTGCTGATATGTGCTCGATATTGAAGGCTTTTTTTTGGCCTGCATTGATCTGCAATATATCCCTGGTGTGGATACCTTTAAATTCTGTAGTACCTTTATAAATGTAGTCATCTCCTTGACCCAAGTCAAAATAAACAATATTGATGGAATAAATCTTGCGAACCTTGTCATATGGATCACCTTTTTCTAAGTAATCGACGATCAACTTACTGCTGCCATACAACATACGATGCATATAGTCAAGCTCACTATTATATTGGAGTTCAATGAGAATCAATTCTTTATCTGAAGATTCGCAAAGGATATCTACTTTATTGATTTTGCTGTACTCTTCGGCAGCATTTGCCTCTGACTCAGGAATGTTGATGATTTTCATCTCGCGATGGAGCAATTCAGATAAAAATCCTTCTAACACATCATAGTTTGCCTTCTGACGCAACAATCTCTTGATGGCCCAGTCAAAACTTATCAATGGTCTCGAAGAATCACTCATAACACTTCAGAATCTATCTTAGAACTACAAAATTAAGTAAATAATTCCATTTTCAAGCAAAAAGATTATTGGTCATGCATCCCACAATTTAACTGAAAGCCTATTTTGATATTGTTTGTTGAATTTTGATTTAAAGAATAAAATGCTTAAGTAATTCAATTGCATTTTTATGCACAGAAATATCCTGAATCTCTGATCAACCCTTACTCATACCTCAATGCCTCGATAGGATCGAGCCTTGATGCTTTCAATGCAGGATAAAGTCCCGAAACCAAACCTACAATTATACAAACGGATATACCCAACAATATCCAATTCCAAGGGATAAAAAATCTTCCTTCTACCATCACAGAGACACCAAATCCCATTAAAATCCCCAGGATGATACCCACCAATCCACCCATGAGACAAATGACCACAGCTTCTATCAAAAATTGCATGAGAACATTTTTTCTTGTGGCACCTATGGCTTTTCTGATGCCTATTTCTTTTGTTCTTTCTGTCACAGAGACGAGCATGATATTCATAAGACCTATAGATGCACCCAGCAAGGTGAGCATAGCTATCACGACGGTACTCCACCGCAAAGTAGAAGTCATTTCCTTGAGTTGATTTAGGATGCCGTCACTTTTACGGATTTCGAAATCATTGGCTTCAGAAACTTTAAGTTTTCGCACATTTCGCATGGTTCCGATAGCCGTATTGATGGCGTCATCCATTTCATTGGGATTGGCCACGGCCACAGTGACGTTATAAGGTTTTTCTGCATAGCCGTATAGCACTTTGGAGTTAAATAAGGGTATGAACACACGACTATCATTTGATCCACCTGATGAAGCTCCTTTGCTTTTGAGTGCTCCAATGATTTTGTATTTGTTACTGTTGATATATACATCACTTGAAACCGCCTTTTCAGGTTTGTCCAGAAACAGCTTTTTGACGATTTCGCTACCTATGATTACTTTATTGGATGTAGAGAAAATCTCATTATTGGTAAAATTTCTGCCGGCTGCCAACTCAAAAGCAGAGGTATTGAGGTAGTTTTCGTCTATTCCTATCACCCTTATAGTTGGATTGGTTTTTTTATCGCCTGCTTTGATAGTAGCATTGCCCACACAGAATGACTCAACAGAAACTTTAGCTGCTCCATAGTGATAGGAAGATTTAAAATCCATAGCCTGATCGAAATATATTACATCAGCTGATTTTTTACGTCTGCCACGGTCGTTGCTTCTCAGGTTCTCTGACAATGGCCTTACACTAAAGGAATTGGCTCCAAGTCTGTTGAAATTATCACTCATACTAAATAGTATACTATCTATAGCTGTAAGAATTCCAACTAAACAAGTGATGCCTACGGCAATGATGAGCAAGGTCAGCATTGACCTGAGAAAATTGGCCTTAATAGAACCTAAAGCAAGAAATATATTTTCTAAATAGTGCATATTCTGACAATAAGCGTAAAATTAAGCAGAATTCATCAATATAGCTCAATAAAATAGAAGTATAGACAATAATCTCCGACTAAATCGCAGGGATATTTTGAAATTGAATTATTTTTGGAAAATATTTACACTTGTGGGTTGGACTTTTAAGTTGAAGAGTATGGTGTAAATTGATTAAATATTTATGTTTTTACTGCAATTTAATTCATAAAAACCTATTGGAAATGGAATTATTGTTTCAGCCAGCTCGGGCATATAAAAATTTTACTTATGATCATTTTCTACCAATAGTACTACTTTCTTCATTTTTTATACTTGCCATCTGGGTGAGCCAAAGATATGATGAAGAAAAAAGACATAAGTTTGCTTTTTTTATTTCCCTGATCCCATTTATGGCTGTTGTCACAAGGATGATATGTACTAGCTATGAAGGTATTTTTTCTATACAGGAGGAACTACCACTTCATCTGTGCAGATTGATATCGATGGTGCTTCCGGTAGTCATTTGGTTGAAAAATATAAAATGGCTCAACACACTCTATTTTCTCATTATTGTCGGGACTTTACAAGCAGTCATCACCGCAGATTTGCAATATACGATGCCTCATTACAGTTATTTTATTTATTGGATATTTCATGTAAGCTTGGTCTGGATTCCTGTGTACATAGTATTGAGACTTCGTATTACCCCTGGTCTCAAGGATATGATCAGGGCATTTATTGTTGGTAATATTTACCTGATGTTGACATTGATCATCAACTTTAGCATCGGATCCAATTATTTTTATACCAGACACAAGCCACCGGGAGGCTCTCTTCTAGACCTGTTTGGTCCATGGCCCTGGTATATTTTAGTCGTAGAAGGGGTGGCCGTTGTATTATTCATTCTGGCTTATCTGCCGTTCTATAAAAAAGAAAACAGGCAATCAACTTTTTGAATGCCTGTCTCTAATCATTAAAGCCACATTTAAATCTTTCAGTTGTTTTTCATGACACAAAGATAGGGACTTATAACCAAACTATGAATGTACAATATTCATCAGTTTGTTACTTTTAAGATGTTAATAATTTTTGTAACCTTTTGTAAAATAATAACTTATGCCAAATATAATGTTATTTTCAACATTTTTTGAATGTCTTTACGGAATAATATTTTGCAATAATTTAACATTGATTTAATTTATATTTAAGATAAAACGGATGGTTTAACTTAGAGTATGTTTAAATTTTTATTGCCTTAAAATCAATGTATTATGAACCTGGCTTCAAAATAATCGCCTTATTTAGTTCACTAAATGCGTTGATTATTTTATCGCCAGAACCATAATCTCTTGATTTACAACTAAGAAAAATTTTAAACATACTCTTAAAATGGATTGTTCTGTCAAGATAATATGTTAACCGTGTAGGAGTTATTGAATGAATTGAAAAACATAGCCTAATTCCTAAAATTCGAACTCCAACGTGGTTAAATCACAGTGGGAGATATTTTTCAGAGTTCAAGTCAAAACACAAGAAGAGCGTTAAGAAATCATCGCAAACGTTTTTAGCTCCGATCTGTGGCCGTTGTGCCATAGTTCAGACAAATCCTTCGGCGAGTATTTTGCAAGCAGAGATTTGGGAAAAGAGCCACATTTCATTAAGTTCTTAATCCTGACAGAGCACTAAGAGCAATTCATATTGTATTAGCTTCTCTAAATGAAAACAACCCATTCAAGTTGGTACCTGAATGGGTTGTAATTATGATGTAGACATCCTATTAATTCATTAATAGAAGGTAAATCTATTATCGTCTATATCTTTGTTTTTCTTGAGTGCTTCCATCAATCTAAAATTGACCTGACCTCTGGCTTGCTGAGTGAGCATCATTTTTTGCATAAATGCACCCGCTTCAGTTGTAGCTGGTGTTTTGGTAGTGAGTTTTGCCATAAACACTCCTGAACTACCCGCAACAGGACCAACAAGACTACCTGTTTTTGTACTAAACACTTTTCCTGTCAGCAGAGGTTCAAATGATCCGTCGGGTAATGAGGCTGAACCAAAAGAAACATTTTCGGCAACTTCTAAAGAGTCAGAAAAAATACCGGCAATTGCATTTAAGTCAGTCCCTTTCATCTTGGATTTGATGATTTCTGCTTTTTTAGCATTTTTTACCAAAGCTTCGATATTGCTTTTTACTGACTCGACTGTGGCTATTCCGGGCTTGTCGATCGATTTGAGTGCAGCGATAAGATACTTGCTGTCTACATAGTTGGCTTCATCGGCAAAAGTATATAGTTCAGGAGATACCTTGCCTACGTCAGTATTATCTTCAAATGCCCACCTGATGATGTCTCTGGATGTTTGTCCTGAAGGAAGGTTTGATAAGATGTGGTCATTTTTCTTAATACCACCTGCTACTTCTACCTTCATATCACCTGTAGCAAGCTTATTGAGTTCTTCTATGGATTTCGTTTTTTCAAGAGTTGCCATTACTTTATCCTTGATAGCATTCTGAGTGGCCTCCGACGGAACAAGAGGCTGTACCAGATATGCTACATTGTATTTTACTTCATTGGTTTTGTAGATGAGATTTTCTACTTTGATGAGATGTACTCCAAACTGGGTAGTCACTTTGTATAAGTTACCTGGTTTACCATTGAATACGGCTTCATTGAATTCAGGTACCATAGCACCGGGTACAAATGTTCCAAGATCTCCGCCATTGGCGCCCGATCCGGGATCCTGGCTATTTGCGATAGCTGCATCTTTGAAACTGGTTTGACCTGAAGTGATCGCGGCACGTACGCTATCGATGTGTTTATTGGCTGCAGCCAGCTGTATAGGATCATTGCCGGCAACACTTCTCAGTATGTGGGATGCTTTTGCAGAGTCTGCTATCACTTTTTTATCTACCAGTTTGGCAAGTATATACATTTTTGCATCTACATAAGGACCGTAGAGCTGACCTGTAGAAAGCGATCCAACCTTATCCTTCAGCTCACCTTGCAGTTCGTCTTTTTTAGAATATGCACCCTTGTTATAAAAGCCATTATTGCTTGCAGCGAAAAGGGAGTCATTTTTTGTATTTACAAATTCGGTAGATAGTAAGTTCAGTTGATCTTTGATTTTTGCAGAATCTTCTGCTGTAGGTACCACATCATATACAAGGAATGATATGTTTCTTACTTCTTCCTTATTGGTATATTTTGTTTCATTTTCTTTGATATACTTGCTGAAGTCATCATCTGTGAGTTTTACATCAGTATCCTTCACGTATTCAAACGGGATTTTTACATATTCAAAAGTAGCTGTTTCATTATTGATTTTATCAAGGGCCTCAGCGTACCATGTTGGTGTATATATTGATTTAGCTACCAGATTGTTGAGTTTGGTTTGCTTTTGGGTCTTGATCACCTGCTTTCTCAACTCATTAAATCTCGCTGCAAATTCAGGATTTGTGACTGTACCTTCATCCACCGCTTTCTTTATTTCTTCCAGTTGAGCACGGTCTATTTGTCCGGTTTGGGGATTTGTATAAAATGATTGAACGACAGGGCTTAAATTAGCGCCAAATTCTAGTTCATTGAGTTCATCACTTCCTACTCCTATGCCAGTGCTTTCACTAATTTTGTCAATGATGGCTTTTTCAATAAAAAAATTCCATAATGAGCTTCTCCTGCCATATACATCTCCTGAACCTTGATAAAGTGCCTGCTCTGCCCTTTGAAAGTCCATGTAATCAATTTTATTACCATCGATTTTTCCAAGGGTAGTTTTGGATCCAAATGAATTGCTGCTGCCTCCACTGGTCATATCCATGATGATAAATCCGGCTAATGCCAAGGCCAGCAATACAACTACCAGCCACATATTGTTTCTTATTTTACCTATTAATGCCATATTTTTTAAAAAATTTTATTAGCTATAAATATTAAACAGTGCTTCCTTCGTGAAAAAGCGGCACAAAGGTAAAATAATTAATGCTATTTCCAAATATCATAATACTGTGAAGCATATTTTTATTTAATTTTGATTTATTTTTTATTATGAAACCATTTTACACGATCATTTTGCTTATCATTTCTAATGTATTTATGACATTGGCATGGTATGGACATCTTAAGTTTGCCGAATGGAAATGGTCTGCAAAACTGAGCCTTTTTTCGATAATCCTGATCAGTTGGGGTATTGCCTTTTTTGAGTATTGTTTTCAGGTACCTGCCAACAAAATAGGATTTACGGGCAATGGTGGTCCATTCAACCTATGGCAGCTGAAAGTATTGCAGGAAGTGATAACTCTGGTTGTATTTACAGGATTTGCAGTGTTGGCATTTAAAACAGAGACTTTCAGACTGAATCATTTGATAGGATTCATTTTCTTAATTTTGGCTGTATATTTTATTTTCAAAAAGTAGCATGTTTATTTTTGGTTTATCAAGCCCTATTGCGAAGTTTACTTTGGCTTTTGGTTGATTGTTTATAGTAAACAGAAAATATTTGAAAAAACATAATTCATAATATAGTAAATTAAATAATTATGATTTAAAATATTCGTATTCAATTTTCTGTTTAGTATATTTCATTCCAAATTTAGTTAATATTTGGGATAAATTTAGATAACGCAGTCCTTACTTCATTCCTGTAACACTAGCGGTTCGTTGGTAGTAGGTTTGTTTAATTTATCACTGCGTTTATTTTACCCCAAAGTTCGTTGTCAAACCCTGATACTGCAAAATTTATATTTGCTGGATCAGATACATTTCCCATTCTTACAATCACCATCTTTTTACTTGGAACTACATAAATTCGTTGGTCTTTGGCTCCCATTGCTGAATACATATCTGCAGGAGCGTTTGGTACCAAATAGCCTTTAAATACAGTTTGTTCACTTGGAATCATATAACTTGATTTACCATTTAACCACCATAAATACCCGTAAGATGGATTAATATTTTGCGAGGATGAGGTACTTTCAATAAAAAAAGATTCATTTACTACCTGTTCATTATTCCATTTACCTTTGTTTAAGGCTAAAAGCCCAAATCTTGCCATACTTCTTGTAGTGCTGTGATGTATAGTAAAAATGGTTCCAAAATTCCAATAGCCATCCATTCCTATTTTATTTTTCAGTTTACTGTTGAAATAGGATTCAAAAGATGTAGCACTGGCATTGGCAACAACATCTGTCAATTTTTGAAAAATATTGCTGTAAGCCCATCTTGTTCCAGCATCTGCAATATATGTCAGGTTTGGCTTGATTACAAGTTGTTTAGTATCATCATTGCCAGCCGTCATTGCCAATAAATTTTTAATTGTAATTAAATTTTCTTTTTGTATTCCCATACTAGACCAGCCAACACCTAAATAATCAGCTGCTTTATTTCCAATATTCAATAAACCTTCTTGCTGTGCAATTCCTGTCGTAGCGCTTAATAAACTCTTGCCCGCGCTATTCCATTCCCAATCTGTTGTTGCTTTATGTCCATCAAAGTACTCTTCCATCACTATTCTTCCGTTGACGAGTATCATAAAAGATTTTGTGTTTTTTTGTATCAAAAAACTTTTTAAAGTTTGAACAGCGTTTTGATTCCAACCTAAACTTGAAAGAGATGTGGTTTCCCAGGTAAAATTTGTATTTGAAGGAAAATACATAGATTCAGATGGTAGTGGTTGGCTTGTGTCGTCATTTTTTCTACAACTGACCATGGATAGTAATAACACTAAAAAAAGAGTAACAGACTTCATAAGGGTTTTGATTTTTAATTTTCTAATTGGACATGTTATTTCCTCAATGGTTTAATAGATATAAAGTACTTTTGTCAGAGTTACGTTTTATAATTACTGCCAGGTTGTAGCTATGTCACGGCTGACCAAATGGGCACGCTCTGCATTATAGCCTGTCCAAGTGCCTTTGGATGGTAAATGTAAGACTAAAATGTTATTTGTGCATCTTGATATAAAACAAGTTATCCGGGGAGAATTCAGCCCCGTAGAATAAATCCAAAGGGGTAGAAAGTCTCTCATGCCTTGAGATAACGTCCCAAAGAAATGGCAAACTGTTTATGAATTAATATCAATGTCGTTTTATTATGGAATTTTTCTTTGTTTTTACCCTATCTCTGAACTTGAAACGAAGCACAAAGCTTCATTTAACCACTGAACCCGCTTTTTTGCCAACCGCTGTTACCAGCAGTGTTTCCCTGTCAGTCATCTGTTTTTATTATTTATTCGTCTTTTGTTGATTTCAGTCGCAACATTAAGTTCAATGTAAACAAGTCCACAAATAATGGCTATTTCCCCTAAAAAGTATGCTATCCCAATAGTTGTAAGCTGAGGGTGATAGAAAAATATAAGACCAATGGTCAAGATGCAATAAAGCAGGTTAGCAATACTAATACCCTTAATAAAAGGTGTCCAGTTCGCTTTAATTACAAAAAAACAAGTTGTTGAATAAATACAGAAACAAACTGCAATCAAAGAAAGGTAAGTCAGTATTCTTTCAGGCATTCCAAAGTATTCGTTGATATTTCTCAATACTACAAACAATAAAAACGCAGTAGTCAAAGCCCCTATACTGTCAATTAGGAAGAGTTTTTTTGGCTCTGATGATAATTGTTTTATAATCTTACTTACAGTCTTTATCATTTAAAATGCAAATTTTAGTTTATCAAGCGTTTACAAGTTGTGTTAGGTGTTTGTGTGGTCTTCTAACTTTGCTGGTAACGTCCAAGGCTATGTGATGGATGAAGCAATAGCGAATCTATCATCATAGCCATTGTGTGTGCCTTGAATGGCAAATGTACAATTTTCATTTAAGTTGTACAAACTGCTTAAAGAAGCAGTTTGTCTGGAGAGTGAAAGCCCGTAGGATAAATATCCAACGGGTTGAAAGTCTCTCATACGCTGGTGTAACGCCCAGAAGTATTAGTAAACTGTCCGCCGCGGCGGATGGTTTAGAGTGATCTAAGCACTGAAGTAAGCAGGACTGCAAAAGTCGGTACTCTGGGTGGCTTGCGAGAGCAAAGAGTAGGGATATAGGAACCGGATAAGAGGCTGGTCAGGTTGGGTCAGATGACTGACCGATCCCGAAGGGTGAAGTACTGAAGTGCTTCAAGGGAAGGAACCGCGAAAGCGGATGGGTTGACATACTAACGCCCGAAGTTCTGATACCTGATGAGTAGATCCGGTCGGGAAGTCAGAGATTGTCGTATGGTCGTTGTGTTTGTCATTTAGCATTACTGGTAACTCATAGGAATATCTACGAATTCGCATGTACAAAGATAAATTAATTGCACAAAACCCAAAGCGAATTTGTAGATATTTAAGTTGAACGAGCCGTATATGGGGATTTGCTTTGATTGTAGTAGTTATTTTTTATTGGCTTTGGGCTATAATTTTGAGTTTTAGACATTAATCTTTTGCAATAGCTTTTGGTTTTACCTTCCTAACCTAAGATTTGATTAGATTTTTGCGTGTTCGACCTTGATTTTGACTTTTGTCTCCATAGATACCTCAGGCCTCGATGAAGCATTAGGGTCTATTGGTACTATTTTGGGTGTTTGTGCAGGCGATTTGTTTCTACTTTCTCGGCCAATGTGCTTTTCGTACCATTCAGCATCAGGTTTTATGATTTCTATCTCACTATCTGTGGATTGACATGAAACGCATTTTATTTTTTCCTCTTCTTCGTCTTCCGTTATTTGTAGTAAGGCTTTCACTATCTGAAACAATGTTCTTATGGTTTGACCATTTTCTTTGATGAGTGCCGGGATTGTTATTTTTATTTTTCGGATTTTGATTTGGTCATGATGCCATATGTTCTTACTTTTTGAAAGTTGGGAGGTAAGACATGTATCATGATTTGTCGCATGGCTACTATGGGGTCGAGTTGCTTGATCGCTTTAGGCGCTGCTTCATTGGGTTTTTGATTTGTGTAGTCATTGTATTCCATTTTTACGATCTGTTGTTTTTCATCATACTGTATTTTTTTATTACTTACTCCTATTCTGCATATGTATCGACCTAGGTATTCTTCTATGACTTTGGTATGAGCAGTAGGTGGCGTGTTGTGTACACACCACCTCACTTCTTTGGTACTATTGATGATACCTTTTACTGTTTGATAATACGATGGATCGATTTTCTGCAGCTGACTTTCCAGCTCTTTGATAAAGATGGTTTTGAAGGTGCTACATATTTTGCGATACGGTGCGATTTTATTTTTTCGTTTGGGCCATACCCATTTGCCATCCTTGCTTACACCTCCAAAGGTGACCAGGGTATGCAGGTGTATATGTTGTTTGAGATCTGAGCCAAATGTATGCAGTACGGCTGTCATTCCGGGTGTACCTCCTACATTTTCTGGGTCTCTTGCCAGTCGTTCTATGGTGAGCCAAGCTGCCTTAAATAGCACGCCATACAATAGTTTTGGATGGCCTTTTCCTATATAATTTAGCTCGTGAGGTATGGTAAAGATGATGTGCTGATAGGGACATTTAAGCATCTTGCTCGCCAGCTTGTCTTGCCATTGTATACGTTTTATACTTTGACATTTTGGACACTGATTATTGCCACATGACTTATATAAGTAGGTCTTCTTTTTGCAACTCCTACAACTTATCACTATCCCTCCGAGCGCGGGTGTTTTACATTTACTTACATCTTTGATAAATTTGATCTCGTGCTTCTGCGGTTTGTATAGGTGGATATATGCTTCTTTGTACGCTCTAAATAGTGATCCTATGTCTGTGAATGGCCCATCAGACTGATTTGGATCGTTGTAATCGGATGGATTATGCTTTGACTCTGAAAGTTTACACATAAATGAAGGTATATCGAGGTCGTTTTTAGATTGGTGTGACCTAACATCTTCTGTATATATACAATATTCGTTCCATGTTCCATATGATGGGTAGCGTAGCAATGACGCAATGTATGTGGGCTCACATCATGGATGATGCCTGCTTTCTCTTTAGCTCGTTTCATGGCATGCTGTATGTTGCGTTCAGGCAGTGCATCTTGTGTTGTCTCCCCATAAAAAAGTCTGTCTGTAGGTCTGTAGATTTTGTAATATTGTCTTAATATTTCTATCAATTCCATCGGTACATCTACATATCTGTCTTTGTGACCCTTGCCTTTATCTATCTTGATCTGTAGTCTATCAGAATCAATGTCTTTTACCTTGACCGACAAGGCCTCACTTATGCGCATCCCTGTAGCATATAGGAAGATGAATAAGGCTTTGTATTTGAGATTGCGTACGTGCGAAATGAGCTTTTGTACTTCTTCTTTTGATATGACATTGGGCAGTTCTTTATTTACTTTGGGTCGTGGGAACATCGGGGTATTCCACGCTTTTTGAAGTACTTCAACAAAGTATTTTTTAATGGATGAGTAATCCATATTGATGGTTTTCCAATCCATTTTTTGACTGTATCTATATAAAAGATATTGTTTTACAGCAGGATCTGTAAATGGATCTTCTATGCTCTGATCGTTACAATATTGGAGATACTTCCTCAATATTGTCAGGTAAGAAATCCGGGTTTTAACTGGTGAATTGAGCAATATCAGTCGCTCCTCATAAGCCTTCAGGTGGTTGTGTACAGGTATCATTTTATTATTATTTAATTATACCTGGTAGGCCAAATACCATGCCTAATAACTTGTCTTACTGATATTTAGATATATTTATTTTTAGGTTTGTTCAACTCTACTTATACGAACTTTTGTTCGTGATTTGTAAATTTTATATCCGTTATTTAACGTTTTTTATACGTTGTACACGGTTTTTGGCTTGCTCTTTGTTTTGATTTAGTCTCATTATCCTTGGGCTTTACACCCTTTGCACCTTTCTATGTCCAAAAGTAAAGAAAATTACTGATTTCAGGATGGCTTTTTTATTTAAATTTTTTGGTGCTGCTGTCCACGAAGTATTCAGTGATGTGGTCATTATGGTTTTTGCACCGCTATCACTTTCTCGAGTGTCTGACCAGGTCCAGCAGGTTGAGCATCTCGGCTTCTGTGAGGTATCGCCAGGTATCGTATGCTATGCCATCGAGCGTGAGATCCATAATTCTGATTCTCGTGAGGGCTTTTACGGTGTATCCCAGATATTCGCACATGCGACGGATCTGACGGTTGAGTCCCTGTGTGAGGATGATGGAGAAAGTATGATCATTGATTTTGTATACTTTACATGGGCGGGTAACGGTATCCAGGATAGGTACTCCGGTAGCCATAGTCTTGATAAAAGCCTGGTCTACAGTTTTATTTACCGTGACGATGTATTCTTTTTCATGATAGTTGCCTGCACGGAGTATCTTATTTACTATATCGCCGTCATTGGTCAGGAGGATCAGTCCTTGTGACATTTTATCCAGTCTGCCTACCGGAAATATGCGCTCACTATAGTTCAGGTGGTCAATGATATTGTCAGGATCTCTTTGATCCGTTGTACACACCACACCTATAGGCTTGTGGAAGGCAATGTATACGGGTTTTGGTTTGATAGAGATCAGTTCCCCATCAAGTGACACCTTATCTCCCTTACTTACTCTGTTGCCTTTTTTGGCCACGATGTTATTGATCATCACCCTGCCGGCATCGATGAGCTTATCGGCTTCCCGACGCGAGCAAAACCCTGTATCACTGATGTATTTGTTGAGACTGATGTGTTCCTGATCCATTACTGCAATCCTCCGAAGTCTATAAAAGTATCGAATTTCTCCACTATTCTGTATTTAGGGCTTTCCTTTTTATTCAGATGTCTTGAAAGGCTTACCAATTCACCCTGCAGAGGTTCAGCATCTTCCGGAAGATTGTTTTTATTCATGATGCTTTCCAGCCTGATACCATATTTTTGAGCTATTTTGTACAAGGTCTCTTTTTTGGATATAGTATGAAACGCGAGTGATACGTCTTCAACAGATTTTTTCTTCTTATCAAAATACACAATTTCGTCAGACTGCAGGATGTAGTCCAGACTTTGGATACGTTCATTATATTCGAGTAGCTCGTACACATCTTTTTTGTTGCGCAGAGCCAATTCTTTGATTGATTCACCACCGAAAGCATGAACCATCCTGACGTCATTGATTTTGTTCGTTTTGTACTTGCCGATCACAGATTTTGCAAGCTTATCATTGCTTTCATTAGTTGTAATCTCAGATCTTATGACATTTTTTTCAGGTACATTTTTTTC
Source organism: Saprospiraceae bacterium (assembly GCA_016713025.1). Taxonomy (NCBI): domain Bacteria; kingdom Pseudomonadati; phylum Bacteroidota; class Saprospiria; order Saprospirales; family Saprospiraceae; species Saprospiraceae bacterium. The sequence continues at coordinate 3,927,187 of JADJPZ010000004.1, forward strand.
TGTCTCTTTCTTTTGACTGACTTTTTTATTGTCCTGAGGTACTGTGGTGACCAAGGTGAATCTTTCAGTATTGATCTGTTCGTCATATTCGAAAAGACGGTTGGTTTCGATGATTTTGATCAGCTTGGACGGGTAGGAAGGGTCAGATGCGTATCCGGCAAACTTCAACCCATTGGCCCACCCGACATAATCTGTGGTAGCTAAATCAAACAGGAAGCCATACCTTGACTTCTTGGAAGGATGAGTCAGAAATTCTGAATGTGCTATATATGATTGTTCGCCACTTTCATAAGCCCTGAAGCAGCTTTCGATGATGGTGCCAGTGCTGTCGGTATCATCATCATGTTTGTAATAAGTAAGCCCGGTCCAGTCCTTGCTGCACTTGATGCCAAAATGATTGTTGGCCTGGCCTGCCAGCGGACTTCTGCCCAGATCAGATTCGAGTATGCCTTGTGCCAACTTGATGCTCGCCGGAATACCTGTCCTGTGCATCTCTGAGATGGCCATATTTTTATACCTGTTTATATAATTTTCTGTTAATTTTTTATTGCCAAATACATATACTGCACTTGCAAAAATCAGGCTTATCGCCATTACACTATGTTTTATTACAGCCACCATACATATTAAATATTATTTTAATTTGTAATTACAAATATCATTCCGAAAATTATATTTCAGCATATTCATAACTTATAAATGAATTTTTTTGTAAAAATATTGTTAGTATTGCATGTCGGATATTCGATGATAAAATTATAAAACTTTAAAATGGACATTACAGATTTGCTACAGGGACCGATGAAAGATATCATCATAAACCAGGTAGGTCAGCAATTAGGCTTAGGCAACTCACAACAAACAAACTCAGCAGTAGATGGTGTATTGGCTACTATCATGAATGCTGTGGCAAAGAATGCCAGTTCTCCTGAGGGTGCAGGTGGACTGATGGCAGCACTGGACAGAGACCACGATGGCAGCATACTGAACGACCTTGGAGGATTTTTGTCTGGCGCAGTACAACCTCAGAACCCCAAAACAGCCAATGGAGCAGGTATATTGAAGCATCTGTTGGGAGAAAAACAAGATACTGCTGCAGAATCTATCTCAAAAGCCAGCGGTATCGATACAGGCAAAATTTTGTCTATGATGGCCACACTGGCTCCTGTAGTGTTAGGTTTCCTTGGTAAAGCAAAACAATCCATGCCGCAACAACCCCAACAACAGCAAACAGGTGGCGGATTGCTTGATTTTATACAAGGTGCTACAAAAACTGTCAACCAACAACCTTCTACACAGAGTATTTTTTCAAAACTGCTGGACAAGGATGGTGATGGAAGCATGATTGATGACATCGCTGAGATGGGTGTAAAATCTATTTTCGGCAAGATACTGGGCGGAAAATAAATATTTGTACTGCCTACCCAAGGTAAAAGCTTTTAAACCATAGAAATCAGCATTTTTTTGATTGAAATGGATCTTACCTGTGTAGTTGCAAAAACTAAATAAAAATCCAAGTGTTCCTAATTACAGAAGTTTTGTTTTTAGGAACACTTTTGTTAAAAAAATTATATCAAGATGATCAAGTATATCATCCTTTCTGTGATTGCCTATTATATTATTACCTACTATGTAGCGCCTATGATAGAAAGTAATAAGAACACTATAAAAAGAGATGGCCGGAATTCTGAAAATAATAAAAATCATCATGATGATGATTATATAGATTATGAGGAAGTGAAGTGATGATTTGGAGACAATTACTCAAAATAAAATAATGGATCTTTCTGCTTTAAAAATTCTTACTGAAAAAGGACCTTCTGAATCAGATTATAGTATCATAGATGAAACTGAAGATTTTGTAGTTGTCCTGAAAAAACACGGAATTGCCGTTCAGGCCACCGATAATGAAAAATATGATCTTGAAACTATCCTCAAGAAGAAGTACAACCAGAATATTTTTGTTCTTAACAGAATAGATCAACCGGTAACGGGTATTGTTATTTTTGGTAAAAATAAAGAATTTGCCAGTGAATTTACAGAAATGCTGAAAGACAGAACTGTAAAAAAAACGTATCTTGCCATAGTCTCTGGTGTACCTGAAAAAGATCCAACCATACTGAAACATTATATCAAAAAGCTCCACAACAGAGCGATGACCGCAGACATAAAGGTGGATGACTATTACAAAGAAGCGATACTTGAGTACACTTTATTGCAGTCATTTGACAACTACTTTTTGCTCAGAATAGATCTGAAGACGGGAAGATTTCATCAGATCAGAGCACAGCTTGCGACTATGGATATGCCCATAAAAGGTGATCTGAAATATGGCTCAAAACGTCCCAACTTAGACAGAAGTATATGTCTGGTATCTTACGAACTTGAGTTTACCCATCCCTTTACAGGTAAAAAATATTCGTATAAATCACCTTTACCTCAAAATGATGTTTTGTGGGGACTTGTGGATACCGACAAGCTGTAGAATCATACCATCAACATGGACACAAAATAATGTAATACCACTAAGGGACCAAGACACTAAGGTCCACAAAGGGAAAGTTCATTCCTTTAAGGGACGCCAATCTAAGTTTTTTGTTTATCTTCTTTTTAACCCACTTTAATTACTGGCTGCAGCGAGACTTTGGATGTGATAGAGTTTGAAATAAGACATGCCTGCTCCGATTTTATGAGGATTCTTTCAGCTTTCTCTATGTCAGCTTCATGGGTGATCACAAGCTCTGGTTTTAGTAATACTTCAGTCATGAGATATTTACCGTCTATTTTTTCCAGTTTACCTTCGGCAGAACAATGAAACTTTTTAAATTCTAATTTTGAATTTTCAGCAACAGCCAGGAAAGTAGTCATAAAACAACTGTTGACCGCTGCCGTAAAAAAATGCTCAGGCGACCAAACGCCGTCCACCCCTTTGGGAAATTGCGGTGGTGTGGCCACGTCAATGGTATCCAATAATTCAGGTGAAGACACTTCACCTATGCGGTCTGCCACCCAGTGGAGATCTACGTTATATACATGTGAGTCCATATTTTAAGGTTTTACAATGGTGTAATCAATGTCATCGTCTTCAGCTATTTTATCAGGCATTTTCTGGTTTGGAACTGAACATCCTCCTGCTCCGCAACAACCTGTATTGGTGATAGCCTGTATCAGAAAAAATGAACCAATAAACAAAGCAAAATTATCTTTCAGATGAATGCCCTGCCAAATCAAATACGTACTGATGAAAAGGCGCAACCAGCGCATCAGGTGCCAGTCAGAAAATAGTGAAGCTGCATTCATTGTTTCAAATTTGATGGGTAAGTGATTTGTAATAGTTTACTGTGGTCCATGGGCCTCCATTGAACGCATCGACCCCTTGATTCAAACAAAATTGTGTTGCCTGCCCGCTTCTGTTTCCGGATGCACAACAGAAAATGACAGGTAGATCCATATTTTTGATTTCATCCATCCGATATGGCAATTCCATAAGCGGTATATTGATGGAGTCTGCTACATGACCGCCCATATATTCCATAGGTGTACGTACATCTATGATGGTACCATGATTATTTGCTATTAGCTCTTCGATATTCATACATTTTGAATTTTGATGAGACAAAGGTAAATGTAAGATCTGCAATTGAGAGCAACCTTTGTTACACAATCAAAATTCAACACCTATCCATATGTGGAAATGCCTATTTTTATTTTCGATACGCAGCTGTGTGTATAAGAAATAGCGCCAATTTGATAAAAGTCCATATTAACCCCTGTCCGAAAAGGCACGCAGGCAGGTGCTAAAAAAAACTAATCTCTTCATTTTATTTATACTCAAAATAAATTAGTTTGCGAAAAATTCATCTACTATTGTATTCATTTTGAGTAAGGACGAAGCGAAGCTTGTCTTTAAAGACATTTATCGTCTTTATAATGGCGACAGAATTATTTTTATAATAAAGACATGTGTATCATCGTCTTTAGAAAAATAAATTCTCGTCGGTATATTCTACTTCACCTTTGTCAAATTATACCTACTTTCCGATTTATTGGAAACTGTTGGGTTAACCCAACAGTTGTGACCCTAATTTACCCATACATTTATATTTATTTAACTATGAAAAAATATCAGGTTTCCGGTTAAATACATTTGATGAAAGTGTAATTGACTTAGATTTTTGAAGGTGACAAAGTAGAACTAATTAGTATTTGGGGGATTAATACTTTTTAAAAATAATAAGAGCACTTTATTATACTCACTATTGAGCTGGGTTTTGTCCACTGATAGAATGTCTTATAGTTTGATTTTCTTCAATCGATCCATATCCCTTTTGGAGTCTCTCTCTTTGATAGATTCACGTTTGTCAAATGCTTTTTTGCCTTGAGCCAATGCAACTTCAAGCTTTGCAAATCCTCTTTCTGAAAAATACAATCTGTAAGGAACTATGGTAAATCCTTTTTCAGTCACCCTTCTTTCCATTTTTTTCAATTCCGTTTTTCTCAACAGCAGCCTTCTGTCTCTGCGCGAATCATGGTTGTATATGGTACCGTGATCGTACTCTGAAATAAACATGTTTTTTACAATCAAATTGCCATGGTCAAAAAGACAATACGCATCATTGAGATTGGCAAGTCCAAGTCTGAGCGCTTTTACTTCTGTGCCTGTAAGCACAATCCCGGCTTCAAACATTTGGAGGAAGCTGTATTCAAATTTTGCCTTGCGGTTGACAATTTCTTTGGTAACTAATTTTGTACCCATCTTTGATTAATAAGGGGGACAAAGATACCAATTTTTCCTGTTCTTTTTTACGATAATAAGAAAAGGTGTGTATAACAAATTGAACTTTTTCAGTGTTCTTTTTAATAAATGGTAGAAACGTGAAAATTTGAATTCGTGCATTTTGTTATACACACTAAGAAAAGTGCAGATAATGTAATGTACCAATTGGCTATATCATTTTAGACAATGCAAGATGAAACGGTTTTTTTTTGATCTAAATAACGTGGATTCGGTATAAGAGACTTGAGCATATGTGGTTTATGCTCAAGTCGATAGGAGAAAAATTAGGGTAGTGGCTTAATATATTATATAATTTTATTAAAAGAAGGCGCGTTAGCTATGATATCTTAGTAAAATGACTTAATTAATTGATAATAATGGGCGTAGCCCTGACATCTTCAATGATGTTGAAATTGTTTTAAGATTATATGGCTACACCCCTATTATTTTAAGAAGTAATACAAAATACCTTAACCCGAATCCACTTTAATTATTTTAATTATAAATAAAAACCAGAAATCAGTCCAATATGGATGCTTTATTTTCTTTTGTACCAAGCAGAAAATTGAGCGCTAAATTTGTAATCATAATTATTTAATTTTCAATACACCATGATCTAATCTTTTTGCAGAATAATTTCTTTTCATTATAATAAGGAACCTTAAGTTATGCAATTGGAAGTGAAATGATAAACGTTGTTCCACCACTGTTTTTACTTGCATCGACAGGTAAGCTTTCCACTTTCAACTCTCCGCCATGTGCCTTGACAATATCATAAGACAAAGACAATCCTAATCCTGTCCCCTGACCAGTAGGTTTGGTCGTAAAGAAAGGCTGGAAGATTTTATCTTTGATAGCGTCAGGAATACCGGGGCCATTGTCTTGTACAACAATCTGAAGATGGTTGTCAGGTGCAAGACGTGTGGAGACGGTGACTTTTGGTTCGTAATTAGATTCCTGCGCATGGCTGCCCGTACCCCCGACCCCTGCCTGACCGTCAGGCAGGCCTGAAAGGGAGTCCGCCCGCTCCACTTGTTTATTTTTTTCGTTGACTGCATAAAATGCATTGGTGAAGAGATTGAGGATAACTCTGCCGATATCTTGGGGGATTACTTCTATTTTGGGGAGATTGGCATCAAAGTTTGTTACGAGTTCAGCATTGAATGTTTTGTCTTTGGCTCTCAATCCATGATATGCCAGTCGTAAGTATTCATCAGTGAGTGCATTGAGGTCGGTCCATTCTTTCTGTCCCGTACTGGTGCGACTGTGTTGAAGCATGCTGTTTACGATATCGGATGCTCGCTTTCCGTGGTGGTTGATTTTTTCCTGATTGATACTCAGATCACCAATTATCTCATTTACATATACAATATTTTTTTCAGGAATGTCCAACTTTTCCACTTCTTCTTTCAGTTCTTTAGTGAGATCGACACTCAACTCACTGAAATTATTGACAAAGTTCAATGGGTTTTGAATCTCATGAGCAATGCCGGCTATAAGTTCTCCGAGGCTAGCCATTTTTTCGGATTGGATGAGTTGGGCTTGAGTGGATTTTAATTTTAAATGTGTGTTTTCAAGATTTTCATGCGCTGTTTCAAGATTTTTGTACGCAGTTGCAATTTCCTTTGCTTTCTCAATTTCTTGTAGCTGATTACGTTCTCTCTCTATACGGATGGTCCTTTCTTTTTGCAATTTATGTATGTATCTTAAGAAAGCTATAAAAAGGACAGAATAAAGGAGATAAGCCCACCAACTATACCACCATGGAGGTCTTATCGTAAAGGAATATTCAAATATTTCACTTTTAAGACCACTTTCTTCCTCTGCTTTTAATTGAAAATTGTACTTTCCATAAGGTAAATTTCCATAAGATGCACTCATATTTCTGGTAGGTTGGCTCCAATTATCTTCAAACCCGATGAGTTTATATTGGTATTTTATTTTTGCAGATTTATTTGCAGAATTAGCTCCATAATTAAATGTAAGGTAATTATTATTGTATTTCAAGCTCAATGCCTGAGGGATAAGGTACCATGGAGAAAGATCAGAAAACTTAATATTTTCAATCGTCAATCTATTATTGATTTTCTGACTATGTCTTCTATTTTTGTAAAAATCTACCCAATTCACTTTTTCATTAAACAAGTCAATATTTGTTAAATAAAGCCTTAAAGAATCGTTGGATGTATCTAGATGTGATGGTTTTTTGGCCAAATGGCTCAAGGTGAGTCTATCTGTGGTACCTATCCACATAGTATGATCTGATGTTTGATATATAGCTCCTCTATTACAGCCCACACCCAAAAAACCATCTTCATACGAATAGCTTGTGAAATAATTATTGATAAGTGGTGTATTTTTCATCAAAGCTTGGAGCAATGATGTTTTTTTGTCTTTTGTCAAAGTATTTAATCCAAATCTGGTACCAAACCACATATCTTGATTATGGTCTTCAAATATTGAAAATACAAAATTGTTGGAGAGTCCTAGTGTCTCATCAATATTATAGAACTTTGATCCATCATACACATACAATCCATTTCCTTCTGTTGCAATCCACATATTGCCATCTGCGTCTTTCTTAATACTAAAAATTGCAAAATCAGAAAACAAATCATTAAATGTGTAAAAATGATGTCCGTCCTTTATGAAAATTCCGTTGTCTTCTGTGGCAAACCATATTCTTCCGGAATTGTCTTCGGCAATGGAAAAAATCGCACTTTTGACAAAATTATGACTTCCCTTCATACAGGTAACTTGCTTTCCGTCATACATTGCTATACCGCCTGGGTCTGCCAAACCAAACCAAAAATTGCCTTTTGAGTCTTCCAATATAGCTGTTACCTTGTTTCCGCAAAAGCCATTGTCTTTGTTTAGCGATTGTAAGTTGTTGTGATCAAGAATATTGACCCCGTTGTCAGTTCCAAACCATTTTCGGTTCCTTTTGTCAGTATGGCTACAATATACATAATTACTTGATAACCCATTTATGACCTTAATTTCTTCCTGTTTGTTCCATGCGGAATTATCAATATTC